>NZ_JBDPHA010000018.1:0-49888 GCF_039841805.1 Romboutsia sp. 1001216sp1 | reverse complement strand
CTATAAGTATATAAATATTTATATAGACTTCCTAAACAATATAGAAAGAATTTTAAATACTTTGGGGTGATATTTTGGAAAATAATAAAGGTATATGTATAGTTAAAGAAGAAATATTAAATTCACCAATAAGAAAAAAGTTAATTGAAGATTTAAATTTACCATATAAAAATACAATAAAAGAACCATTACAAGAAGTGGTTGAACTTATTAAATCTATAGAAAGTAATAAGGAAGAATCATTAAAAATTGTTGTGTTAGGAGAAGTTAAATCAGGAAAATCAAGCTTAGTAAATTCATTAATAGGAGGGGATATAAGTGAAGTAGATGTACTTGAAGCTACTTCTAGTATAATAGAAATAGTATATAGTAACATGCCATATACTAAAACATATAAAGACATAACAAAGGTGGGTCTTAATATAGATTATTTAAAAAAGATAAATATAGTAGACACACCAGGGTTAAAGAGCATAACTGTAAACAATGAAGAAAAAACTTTAAACTATATAAAAAATGCTGATTTGATATTATTTGTAATAGATGCAACTCACCTAGGACAAGAAGATGTAATAGAAGCGCTTGATTTGATAAGTGAGTATAAAAATAACATTATAGGTATAGTAAATAAGTGTGATTTATTAAGTTCTGATAAAGAAGAAATTATAGATTATATAAAAGATGAATATGGAATATATATAGATGAATTTTTTATGATATCTTCATATCTTGAATACCAAGAGAAGGTATTACCTAAGGTAAAAACAAAAAGTACTGATTTAGTATTATCAAACTATAATGATTTAAAATACGAATTTAATAGATTAAATGATTATATAAATTATCTAATAAAAAATTCTCAAGAAGAAAAAAATAGTAGTATAAAATCATCTTTAGATAGAATAATACACAAAGATATAGTTTGCCATAATGATTATCTAAAGACTTTATATGTTTTAGATGATGAATTATTAAGATACAATAAATTACTTCAAAACAAAAGAGACTATATAAGTTCAAAGATGGATTTTGAGATAAAGGATTGGGTAGATAGAATATTTTTTAGTGATGAAATACAAAAAATTAAATTAAATATAGATTTAGCTAAGTTATACATAAATGAAGGATATATAAATGAATTAGTAAACAAGAAAAAAATAGAATTGGATAATTTATTTTTTAATGAGTGGAGTCAGTGTTTAAAAGAAATAAGCAATGAAATGGATGATGATATAAAAAGATATATAAATGATATAACATATAAAAATGAATGCATAGATACACAAAGCTTTAAATTAGAAAAAAACCAAGCAACAGTAAATGAATTATTAGCAGTAGTAGGAACAGGTGCAGTGCTTGGGGCAACTTCGGGTACAGTTGTTTCAATGTATAGTGCAATACTTGGAGCATCGGCAACTTCAACTACTATATCAGCAGCACTAATGACTTATTGTCCACCGCTATTAATAGCAGGGACTATAAGTGGAGCAGTAGGGAAAGTTATATATGATAAAGTACAAGATGATAAAAAAAGCAAGGAATTGCTAAATGATATAGATACTTTTATAGAAAATCTAAAGTATAAAATAAGTGAGAATCTAAAAGATATATATGAAAATTATAGTATAGAGATAAACTATACAACACTAGAAATACTAAAAAATATAAAAGGTATACAAACTAACAAACACGAAATAGAAGATACAATTAAAGAAATAAATATATATATAGATAAATTAAAAACATATATACATTAATGAAAATTCAGTACAATAAACACAAAAAATGTCATTTTATCATACATTGAAGTATAACTTTTAATTAAGGGAGTAAATAGTATGATTACTATAAGTTTATGTATGATAGTAAAAAATGAAGAAAATATTTTAAAAAGATGTTTAGATAGTATTTATGATATAGTAGATGAAATAATAATAGTAGATACAGGGTCAGTAGATAAAACAAAGGAAGTTTGTAGAAATTATACTAACAATATATATGATTTTAAGTGGATTGATGATTTTTCAAAGGCTAGAAATTTTTCCTTTGATAAAGCAACCAAAGATTATATACTTTGGTTAGATGCAGACGAGTATTTAGATGAGAAAAATAGAAAAAGACTTATAAACTTGAAAGAAAATTTAAATGAAAGTATAAGTGTTATATCTACAGAGACTCATATGTGTATAGATGAAAATAATAATCCTAAAATAGTAGCTAGAAGAAATAGAATAATCAAAAGAAATGAAGGTTTTAAGTGGGTAGGATATGTTCATGAATATATATCTATAGAGGGTATAAATGAAAGTAATGTATATGATAGTGATATTTGTATAATACATGATAAGGTAAAAAATATAGATGATAGAAATCTTAAAATATACGAAAAAAAACTAAAAGATGGCAAAATATTAAGCAATAGAGATTTGTATTATTATGGAAGAGAATTATATTGTAATTTAAAATATGAAAAATCTATAGAAATATTAAAAGAATTTATAAAGGTAAGTAAATTTAAGGAAGAAACGGTAGATGCATTATGCAAAATAGGAGAATGTTATATAAAACAAAAAGAATACAAACTAGCAAGGATATATTTATATAAAGCCTTTGAAGAAGATATACCAAGAGCTGATATAATGTATAATATAGCTTATTCATTTGAAGAGGAGGAAAAATATTTACAAGCTATAAGTTGGTATAAAATAATACTTAATACTGATATATCTTGTGATACTAACCAATGCATTAATATGAGTTACTTAAGATTTAAACCTCATTTAAATCTTTGTTGCTGTTATTATGAATTGAAAGATTTACCAAGGGCTTATTATCACCATCAAAAATGTATGGAATTAAATCCAAATGATGAATGTGTAAAATGTAATGAAAAGTACTTTAATTCTATAATAAAAGAAAGATAAGGTGGGGAGACCCACCTTAAATTATATATCATAAAAAAATCATATGTAAAATATACTGTATTAAACAATAGATAAGGAGGATATGATGAGATTAGATAAAATTTTAGAGAATGTAGATACTTTAAATATATATGGAGACACAAATATTGATATAGATAATATATATTATGATTCAAGAGAAGTAACAAAAAACAGCATGTTCATATGTATAAAAGGATATAATACTAATGGACATTTATATATAGAAAATGCTATAAAATCTGGAGCTAAGGCATTTTTAATAGAAGAAGATATAAATATAGATAATATGGATAAGTATACATTTATAAAAGTAAGTAATACTAAAGAGGCCATGGCAAAAATTGCATCTAATTTTTATAATGAGCCAAGTACAAAATTAGATGTAATAGGAATAACAGGAACAAATGGGAAAACTAGTGTATCAACTCTTTTAAAGGAGATATTAAATAAAGTTAATAAATGTGGTCTTATAGGAACTATCGAAATAGACAATTCAAAGGAAAAAATAATACCTAAAAATACAACTCCAGAAAGTTTAGACCTTCAAAAAAGTTTCAATGATATGTTAAAAAATAACTGTAAATATTGCGCCATGGAAGTATCTTCTCATGCACTTAGCTTAGGTAGAGTGAAAGATACTAGTTTTTTAATGGGATTATTTACAAATTTAACTGAAGAACATTTAGATTTTCATAAAAATATAGAGGATTATAGAAACTCTAAAGAAAAGTTATTTTATATGACAACAAAAGCAAATATAATAAATATAGATGATGAACATGGTAAGATTATATTAAATAATATTAAAAACTTAGATATACCTGTATACACTTATGCTATAAATGAACATGCTGATTTTATGGCAAGTGATATTATATTAGAAAAAGATCATATAGAATATAAAGTAAAAACTCCAACTTATGAAGATTATATCTATGTAAATATACCAGGAAAGTTTAGTGTATATAATACATTGGGAATAATAAGTATTTGCTACATATTAGATATAGATATAAACATAGTTAAAGAAGTATTTAGAAATACTAAAGGCATTAAGGGTAGGTTTGAAAGTATAAAAAATAATAAAAAGCTAAATGTTATAGTAGACTATGCACATACTCCAGACGCTTTAGAAAATATATTAAAAGCTTCAAAAGAATTTACAAAAGGCAAGGTAATAACAGTGTTTGGATGCGGAGGAGATAGAGATAGACTAAAAAGACCTATAATGGGAAAAATAGCACAAGAATACTCTGATGTAGCTATAATAACATCAGATAATCCAAGATGTGAAGATCCCCATAAAATAATTAATGATATATTAAAAGGTATTAATATAAAAAAGGATAATTATATAATTATAGAAGATAGAAAAGAAGCAATATATAAGGCAATAGATATGGCAAATGATAAAGACTTAGTTATAATAGCGGGAAAAGGACATGAAGATTATCAAATAATAGGTAAGAAAAAGCATCCTTTTGATGATACAAAAGTAGCACTTGAAGCTATAAATTTAAAGTAGGCAACAAATAAACTCATATATATTAATAAAAGGAGCTGTGAATATTCACAGTTTCTTTTATATTATAATAAAGCATGCTTTATTATTTTTTTTAGAAGTATTATAATATACGGATAAACTAAATAAAAATTAAAAGGTAGGTAATTTGATGAATGAAACTAAAAAGTTAACAGAGTCAGCAATACTATCAGCACTATTTGTTATAAGTACCTTACTATTTGTAGGAATTGGTTTTGGATATGCACTTTACATAGATTTTATAGTTCCTGTATTTTTTTCAATAGTAGTACTTAGATGTGATTTTAAGTATTCAGTACTTTCTGGGATAACATCACTTTTAATAGTATGGTTGATACTTGGGAATATAGGTATAGCTATATGGTGTAGCCAAAGTGTAATACTTGGAATACTTTGTGGCTACTTTATAAGTAAGGATACATCTATTATGGATGATATGGTATATACTTCTTTTATAGGCGTTGTACTTATGGTATTTGTAGATATATATGCATCTAAATTAATAGGATACAGCTTTATGAAAGAGTTTCAAGGATATATAAATATACTAAAATCCGGAGAATATGTACAAGTTATTTATTATATACTTATAGCTGCATTTCCTTTTGGAACTGTATTTTCTATATATATATTATCCTTATTTATGTGCAAGAAATTAAATATGTTAAAAGGAAATATAAATAAAAAATTTGAAATTATAGCTAACTTTAGAAGACTTTCAAGATTTGTATGTTGTTCTAAAAATGTATTTTATGTATTATCAGTATACATTTTTATAGTAGAAACTTTTAAAGCGTTTAATATAAACATAGATAATACATATCTAAAAACTATAATAATAAGTATAGAGTATCTATCATTTTACTTTGTGATAAAAGATGGATATACAGCAATACAAAATTATTTATTATCTAAAAATAAGAAAGTAGCTCATATAAGAATATTATCGATTTTAATGTTAATAGCATTAATATTAATATTTAAGATAACTACATTTATTATAATCATAATTAATATAATATTAGATATAAAGATAAATATAAGAAATCAACAAATAGGAATATTAAATAATATATTAAGTAGAGGGTGAAAATGTGGTTAAGGATGTAAGTTTTATCAAAAAATGTCCCTTTTCACATAGAGGACTTCATAATGATATATATCCAGAAAACTCTATGGGGGCTTTTATAAATTCTATAAAATATAACTATGGTATAGAATTAGATGTACAACTTACAAAAGATAAAAAGGCAGTAGTATTTCATGATGAGTTTTTAGAAAGAATGACAGGATATAAAGGTACTATAAATAATATGACTTATAATGAAATAAGCAAACTAAGGCTATTAAACACTGATGAAAAGATACCTCTTTTAGTGGACGTATTAGATATTGTAAATAACAGGGTACCAGTCTTAATAGAATTAAAGGCTCTTGGAGATGCTATAGATATGAGTAGTGAGGTTTATAAGATAGTAAAAAATTATGAAGGTAAGTTTGCTATACAGTCTTTTAATCCAAGGGTACTTCTATGGTACAAAGAAAATGCAAATAATTTAATAAGAGGGCAAATATCATTTGATTACAAAGACACAATAATAAAATGGTACAAAAAACTATTTTTAAGGGGAATGATACTAAATTTTAAAACAAAGCCTGATTTTGTATCTTATGATATAAAAAGTATTCAAAGTCAAAGGATTCAGTTAATTAGAAAGAAGATGTCAGTTATAACTTGGACTATACTTGATTGTAATAAATATAAAAAAGCATCCAAATATGCAGATAATATAATATTTGAAGGTATAGATCCAAATAAATGTTAAAAAGTATTGACAAAATATAATTTTAAGAATATATTATAGACATAAATGAAAAAATATTAATATAAAGCTATGATAAGAATTAGTAGGATTAATGTATTCTAACAGAGAGTTTCCGGTAGGTGAGAGGAGCAAGAAAAGTTAATTTGAATACATCTTGGAGCAGTTTTCCTGAAAGATAACAACCACTAGGGAAAAACGGAGTAGCATACGTTATAATGCTAGGGTATAATTTTGTACCTAATGAGGTTAATACTGTGAGGTATTAATAAATTAAGGTGGTAACACGTAAGCACAAGCTTTCGTCCTTTTGTAAGGATGAAGGCTTTTTTTTAATACAAAAAAGTTTTATATCCTTAAAAAACGATTTGCTAAAAAATAAGACTTAAGCAAATTTATAAATATAAAATAACAGGAGGGTAAATATGTTTAATTTAGATGAACAAGTAAAAATTATATTAAAAGGTGTAGAAGATTTAATAGATGAAAAGGACTTAAGAGAAAAATTAACTAATGCTCACAAAGAGGGAAGACAGTTAGTTGTTAAGTTAGGTCTTGACCCATCAGCACCAGATATACACTTAGGGCATACTGTTGTTCTTAGAAAAATGAAGCAATTACAAGACTTAGGACACAAGGTAGTAATAATAATAGGAGACTTTACAGGAAAGATAGGAGATCCAACTGGAAAATCTCAAGCTAGAAAGGCATTAACTACAGAGCAAGTTTTAGAAAATGCAAAAACTTACCAAGAACAAATATTTAAAGTTTTAGATAAAGAAAAGACAGAAGTAAGATTTAACAGTGAATGGCTAGGAAAGTTAAACTTTGAAGATGTTGTTAAATTAGCTGCAACTATAACTGTTGCTAGAATGTTAGAAAGAGAAGACTTTAAAAAGAGATATGAAAGCCATACTCCAATATCAGTACACGAATTCTTCTACCCATTAATGCAAGGATATGATTCAGTTGCTATAAAAGCTGATATAGAATTAGGTGGAACTGACCAAAGATTTAACTTACTTATGGGTAGAGCACTACAAAAAGAATTTGGTCAAGATTCTCAAGTAGTTATAATGATGCCTATAATAGAAGGACTAGATGGCGTTAATAAAATGAGTAAGAGTTTAGGAAACTACATAGGAGTAGATGAAGAAGCTGGTGTAATGTATCAAAAAGCTATGGAAATACCAGATTCATTAATAGTTAAATACTACAACTTAGTAACTGATGTTCACCCTGATGTAGTAGCTGAAATAGAAAAAGATTTAAAAGAAGATAGAAAAAATCCAAGAGATATAAAAATGGAACTTGCTAAAGAAATAGTAAGATTATACCACGGAGAAGAAAAAGCAAACTTCGCTGAAGAAAGATTTAAATCAGTATTCCAAAAAGGACAAATACCTGTTGATATATTAACAGTAGAAGCAGATGCTAATGATTTTGATTTAGCTCAAATAATAGTTGATAACAAGTTAACTCCAAGTAAAAGTGAATTAAGAAGATTAGTTAAGCAAGGTGGAGTTAAAGTAAATAGTGAAAAAATAGCTGATTTACAAGAAGTAGTAGCTGAGGGTGAATTAGTAGTTCAAATAGGTAAGAAGAAGTTTATAAAAGTAGTTGTAAAATAATATAATTAAAAGAGATATAAGAAACTAACTTATATCTCTTTTTGGATTAATATCCTAATATACCTCACATTATACTAAATGATAAAATATATTATACTAAAGATTAATAGATGATATAACAAGTACTAATTAGAATAAAGCAGTTGTAAAAAATAATGATAAATGTTATATTTTATCTATTAAAGACGAAAAAGAGATGAGGAGCTATATGTATTTACCAAGTAAAATAACTAAAATATTATCTAATATGAATAGGTCTTATATCATATACTATAGTAAAGGAAAAATAACATCTGTAGTAGTTGACAATAAAAATATAACTATAAGTGCTAGTACAAAAGGATATTTAATAGATATAAAAGGTTCTAAAGTTATATTAAATGATCTAAAATCAATCAAACCTTTACTTATGAAGTTTAGCACAAGTCAAGTTGATAAAAGCAAAAGTTTTAAGATATCAGAGAATTTAGTTGAGTTATTTGCTGAAAATGAAAAGACATTTGCTGTTGAGTATTTAAATGGAAATGTAATATCTATTATAATGGATAAACCAAGTGTAAAGATAGAAAAAACTGCAACTGGATATTTTTTAGAGATAAATTATAAAGAAATAGCAGTAGATAGCTTAACAGATGTTAAAAGGTTTTTATCTAAAATGAATATAATAAATGAAAATCAAAAAGAATCTAACAAAAATCAAGAAGAAGATCTATATAAACAATTAAAGCTAGATATATAAAATAAATTTTTGATATATACAAAAATCATATTTCATATATCTTTAATATGAATATAATATTTTTGGAAGTGGATATGACTAAAAATACACACGTATTCATGAGGAGAAGGGAAATTTTATAAAAATGTTTTCCTGGGAAATTTTTAATACTTAAATTTTATATAGTTTATAAACTATGTAAGAAAGGATATAATTATGGATGATTATAGAAAATCAATATCTAGAGAAAATATTATAATGCTTTTAATGGCAGGTGGAATTATAGTTTTTAATTTTATAGGGTTTATAATATCATACTTTGTATGGAAAGATTATAGTAAAGACTCAGACTTTATAGCTAGAAATGGTAGAAGACTTTTGAATTTTCACATATCATTTTTTATATATGAAATAATATCTGGATTATTAGTATTTTTGCTAGTTGGAATGGTATTATTACCACTAGTATCAATAGCCTATTTAGTACTTAATATAATAGCTATGATAAGATATGGATCATATAGAGATTATGATTTCCCATTTACACTTAACATTATAAAATAAAATAAAAAGAACTACATTTAATATATTATGTAGTTCTTTTTTTATGCACTAATTAAATTATATATAAAAATAAAATTATTTGAAAATTATGAATAAAAGAAATGTTAATGTATTTACAAAATATGTCTAGTATATTAATGTTAATAGTGAGTTATATCAAAAAAAAGGGGGAAAAAGATGAAAAAAACATATATTTCACAAATAGGATTACTAATAGTTGCTATGATTTGGGGAAGTGGATTTGTAGGAACACAATTGGCGCTAGATGGGGGACTTACGCCACTGCAAATAATAACACTTAGATTTTTTATAGGAGCGCTTTTGATAAATTTAATCTTTTTTAAACAGATAAAAGAAAATGTGAGCAAAGATGCAATAAAGTATGGTTGTATATTAGGATTTTTTCTATTTACAGCCTTTGTTGTTCAAACTATAGGGTTAGTTTATACAACACCATCAAAAAATGCATTTATAACTGCTACTAATGTAATTATAGTTCCGTTTATAGGATTTTTAATGTATAAACAAAAACTTGATAAAATGGGTATAATAAGTAGTATATTAACAGTTATAGGAATAGGTATACTATCGCTTGAATCAGATTTTTCTATTAATTTTGGAGACTTTTTAACTTTAGTATGTGCTTTTGGATTTGCATTTCATATATTCTTTACAAGTAAATATGCTGTAAGGTATAATCCAATAGTACTTACAGCTATACAATTTAGTGTGGCATTTATACTTTCATTATTTACACAAATACTTATGGGAGAGGGAAGTATAAATGCTGGTATAGATGGATATCTAGGTGTATTATATCTAGGAGTATTTAGTACTACTGTTTGTTTTTTGGTGCAAACTATATGTCAAAAAAGTGTTGAAGGAAATAAGGCTGCTATAATACTTTCAACAGAAGCAGTATTTGGAACAATTTTCTCTGTAATTATATTAAAAGAACTAGTAACATTAAGAATGATTTTAGGAAGTTTTATAATATTTGTAGCCATCATAATGGCTGAAACTAAACTATCTTTTTTAAAGAAAAAAGACATATACATAGAAGAAGCATGTATAGAATCTAACGAAGATACAAGTAAATCTTAATATACATTATATAAAATTAATAATTTAATATAAAAATGGGAAAATAAGGTTGTAATTATGACTGTATAGATGGTAAACTTATATTTGTAAAAAATTTAAATTTATTGTTTAGGGGATGCTACACCGGGTATATATAAAATATGATCGATAAGATATTAAATATCTTATTTATAAATAATAAGAATTTATTATTTAGTTAATGTATTTTAGGGTATATAGTATAGTAGTTAAATAATGAATTTAAATTAAATTAATATATAAATTGGAGGAGTATAATCATGAAAAAATTTGTTTGTACAGTATGTGGATACATACATGAAGGAGAAACTGCACCAGAAAAATGTCCAGTATGTGGAGTTGGAGCTGATAAGTTCGAAGAAATGAAGGGTGAAATGGTTTGGGCTGACGAACACAGAATAGGTGTTGCTAAAGGTGTAGACGAAGAAATATTAGAAGGTTTAAGAGCTAACTTTACTGGAGAATGTACAGAAGTTGGAATGTACTTAGCAATGAGTCGTCAAGCTGATAGAGAAGGATACCCAGAAGTTGCAGAAGCTTACAAGAGAATAGCATTTGAAGAAGCAGAACATGCTGCAAAATTTGCTGAATTATTAGGGGAAGTTGTTGTAGCTGATACTAAAGCTAACTTAACTGCAAGAGTAGAAGCTGAATATGGAGCAACTGAAGGAAAATTAAAAATAGCTAAGAGAGCTAAAGAATTAGGATTAGATGCTATACATGATACAGTTCATGAAATGTGTAAAGATGAAGCTAGACATGGTAAAGCATTCTTAGGATTATTAGAAAGACATTTTGGAAAGCAAAACTAATTATAGTTTAAATAAAGGGGTCATCTCATATGAGATGGCCTTTTTTAATTTTTATAATAATATGTGATATACTAATTAAGTAGATAAATAAAACTATAATAAGAGTGAATATGGTGAAGAGATGATAAAAAGCAGTTATATAGATAATATAAATATATTTAAAAATTTAAAAGATGAAACAAAAGAAGAACTTAAGAAATATAGCAACACAATAAAATTAGAAAAAAATGAAGTTTTATTTGAGGAAAAAGAAAAAATAAATAATATATACTTTGTTATAGATGGAAAAGTATCTATATTTAAAATAAATGAAAATGGCGATAGAAAAGTAATATTTATATTAAATGAAGGCGAAATGATTAATGAAATAACTACAGATAAAAAAAGAGAATCATCAGTATTTTGTGAAGTCTTTGAGAACGCCACTATACTAAAATATAATATAAATGATTTTATAAAGGTTATGGAGAAAGATTTTTACTTAACTAAAAATATAATAAATTACATGGAAAGAAGAAATAGAAGATTATATAGACAACTAAAAAATTCAATTTCTATAAAAATGGATAAAAAGTTAGCAGCTAAATTATATAGAATAAGCAAAGAATTTGGAACAAATAAAGGAGAATGGACATTAATAGATGTAAATATAAGCATAACTTATTTATCAGATATGCTAGGATGTAAAAGAGAAACTTTATCAAGGGCAATGAAAACACTTCAAAATGAAGGATTAGTTAAATTAGAAAATAAAAAAATATTTGTTAAAGAAAAAGGATTATCAGAGTACTTTAAGAAATAGTAAAACATTAAAGTTTTGCTATTTCTTTTTATTTTTATAAAAACGTGATATTAATCACGGAAAATAATTATAGTAAATGTTAAAATTTTATCAATAGAAAAGGGAAAAGGTGATTGTTGTGAAGATAAAATTAAGCAAAGAAAATTTTAATGAAAAATTGAAAACACTTAGTAATGAATATAAAATATTAGCACCAGTATCATTAGAATATATGGGAACTTTCTCAGATACAGACGTTGTAAGATATAAAGAAGTAAGTTCTTTAGATGAAATGGAACTAAATAGAAAATCAAACTTTTCTGCCAAGGAAATAGTATTTCCTATAACACAAATATTATTTTATTTTACAGAAAATGAATTTAAGGAAAGCGATATTGATGATAAAAAATTATTAATCTTTTTAAGAGCATGTGATATAAATGCAATGAAAAGACTAGATGAGATATATTTAAAAAATGGAATTGATGAAGATTATTATTACAAAAAATTAAGAGAGAAAGTAAAATTTGTTCTTGTTGGATGTAGAGAAAGTTTTAGAAATTGTTTCTGTATAAGTATGGATTCAAATAAAACGGATAATTATTCTATGGGAATTAAAATAGACGATAATGAAGTTTTCCTAGAAATAAAAGATAAGGATTTAAAAATATTTAATGGAGAAAAATGTGAATTTGAAATAGATTTTGTAAAGGAAAACTTATTTAATATAGAAGTGCCACAAATAGATAAAATAAACTCTAAAGAAATATCTAAACATGAAATGTGGCAAGAGTATAACTCAAGATGTATAGCTTGTGGAAGATGCAACTTTGTATGTCCAACATGTTCTTGTTTTACTATGCAAGATGTTTTTTACAAAGAAAATGAAAAAGTAGGTGAAAGAAGAAGAATATGGGCAGGATGTCAAGTTGACGGCTTTACAAGTATGGCTGGAGGGCATGAATTTAGAAAAACTAAGGGTGAAAGAATGAGATTTAAAACAATGCATAAAATATATGATTTCAATAAGAGATTTGGCTACAACATGTGTGTAGGGTGTGGAAGATGTGATGATGCTTGCCCTCAATATATATCATTTTCAAAATGTATAGAAAAAGTAAATGAAATAAGTAAGGAGAGAGAGTAATATGAATTCGTATATTCCAGTAGGAGCTAAGATAATAGATATAGTTAAACATACAGATATAGAGTGGACTTTTAGAGTAGAATGTAGTACTAAAGATGTACTTCCAGGAAAATTTTATGAGATATCAATATCTAAGTATGGAGAAAGTCCAATATCTGTAAGTGGGTATGGTGATAATTATATAGATTTTACAATAAGAAGTGTAGGAAAAGTAACTAATGAAATATTTAATTATAAAATAGGAGATAAATTCTTCATAAGAGGACCATATGGAAATGGTTTTGACATAAGTATATATGAAAATAGAGAAATAATAGTAGTTGCAGGAGGAAGTGGAATTGCACCAGTTAGAGGAATTGTGGAGTATTTTTATAATAATCCTCAAAAATTCAAAAGCTTTAAATTAATAGCTGGATTTAGATCACCACAAGATATATTATTTAAAGATGATTTAAAAAGATGGGATGAAAAATTAGATGTAATAGTTACTGTGGATAAAGGTGAAAACGATTATAAAGGTAATGTTGGTTTAGTTACAAAATATATACCAGATTTAGAAATAAAAGATGTAAATAATACATCAGCAATAGTAGTAGGTCCTCCTATGATGATGCATTTTACAGTAGGCGAATTTTTAAAAAGAGATTTGGCAGAAAATAATATATGGGTTTCTTATGAAAGAAAAATGTGTTGTGGAGTAGGTAAGTGTGGTCATTGTAAAATGGATGATACTTATATTTGCATAGATGGGCCTGTATTTGATTATTCTTATGCTAAAAATCTTATAGATTAGGAGGGAATGTTATGATAAGAGATTTAAATACTAAAAAGACAATGAAAAATGCTTATAGAATAACTAAAAATAGATACGAAACAGCATTAAGAGTTAGAATTCCTGGAGGATGTGTTGACTCTGAAAGTTTAATGATAGTATCAAAGATAGCAAATGAGTATGGAAATGGTCAAATACATATGACTACTAGACAAGGGTTTGAAATACTTGGTATAAAAATGGAAGATATGGAAAAGGTCAATAAGCTTGTCCAATCAATTATAGAAAAAATGGAAATAAATCAAGAAGAAAAGGATAAAGGATATTCTGCTGCAGGAACTAGAAATATAGCATCATGTATAGGTAATAAAGTTTGTCCGAAAGCGCAATACAATACAACTGAGTTTGCAAAGAAAATAGAAAAAGCAGTATTTCCAAATGATTTACATGTAAAAATAGCTTTGACAGGATGTCCAAATGACTGTATAAAAGCAAGAACTCATGATTTTGGAATAATAGGAATGACTTTACCGCACTACGAAAGAGATAGATGTGTATCTTGTGGGGCTTGTGTTAAAAAGTGTAAGCAGTTATCAACAGGTGCATTACATGCAGAAAACTATAGGGTAATAAGAGACCACAGTAAATGTATAGGATGTGGAGAATGTGTACTTAATTGTCCTACAAATGCATGGAGTAGAGATCCTAAGAAATATTATAGATTAGCTATAATGGGAAGAAGCGGTAAGAAGAATCCAAGGTTAGCAGAAGATTTTTTAATATGGGCAGATGAAGAAAATATAATTAAGATAATACTAAATACTTATAAGTATGTAGAAAAATATATAGATAAAAGTTTACCAAAAGAACATATTGGATATATTGTTGATAGAACTGGATTTATGGAGTTTAAAAAATGGGCACTAGAAGGTGTTGAATTTGATGATATTACGATTGTTAAGGATAATGTATATTGGAGCGGAATTAAATATTAAATAAATATAATGACAAAACAAAGTCATTACAATATTGTTAATATAGTATAAAATATATCCAGTATTTGTTAGAATATAATAAACTAACAATATAATTGGAGGGGAAGGCATATGATTTCAAGAGCTGAATTAAAAAATAGTGCTAAAATGCAATTAAAGGGTCATTGGGGATTAGCGATATTAACATGTTTAATATATACTATAATAGTAGAAGGAACAAGTGTTGAAATAGGAACAAGTTCATCTTGGCTAAATGAAAATATAGCTATTACCTTGAATATAATAGGATTAATATTTGCAGGTCCAATACAATTAGGATTTAGTAGATTTATATTAAACTTAGCAACAGATAATGAAAAAGCTAAATTTACAGATTTATTCTCTGGATTTAATGTTTTTATAAAATCTTTTGTAATAAATTTAATAATAACTATAGCTTCAGTAATAGGAACATTTTTATTTGTAATACCAGGTATTATAGTGATGTTAATGTTCTCACAAGCATATTATATATTAGCAGAAAATCCAGAGTTATCAATAATGGATTGTTTAAAGAAAAGTGCAAATATGATGAAAGGCTTTAAGTGGGAATTGTTTATATTAGAACTAAGTTTTCTAGGTTGGGCTATATTATGTGTATTTACTTTAGGAATAGGGTTCTTATGGTATACACCATATTATTATACTACATTAGGGAATTTTTATTTAAATTTAAAATCTATTTCTAACGAAGATATCTTGTAAAAATAATACAATATTTATATATAAATAAAAAAATGTATACTTGTCAGAACTGGCAAGTATACATTTTTTTATTAAAAATATTATTATATTAATCTAATATATATTAATAAAAACTATCACCATTTATCCTAAAAATAAATACTATATAATTAGAAAGGGGGATTAATAAAATGAATTTAAAAAGAATTGACGAAAATAAAGATTTACAAAGTTTAAGAGATAAATGTAAAAGATTTTTAAATTACCACGTTGTATTAATGATGGAAGATGGACAAGTATTTGATGGAATTATTGAGAGTGTAGATGAAGATGGTGTTACTGTATTAGTTGGGGAAGATGTAATTGTAGATGAAGATAATAATCAACTAAGACGTGGCAGACAATTTGGAAGACCTAGAAGATTTAGACGTTTTAGACGTAGAAGATTCCCACTTAATCTTTTACTTGCCCTATCATTATTACAATTTCCTTTTTAAAAATTAATCTTTAACTTAAAATAGGAGCTATCTCCAAGTAGAAATTTGCTCCTATTACTTATTCTTAAAATAAATTTACAATATATATAAATATAATTTTTTAACCTTTTTGGTCACTACTAACTTGAGGAGCAGATGCAAATACTCTAGAAGCAAGTCTACTAAATGGTAAGCTTTGAATCCAAACATATCCAGGACCTGTAAGAGTTGCAAAAAATAACCCTTCACCGCCAAATAAGCTATTTTTTATACCACCTATAAATTCTATATCATATTTTATATCTTTTGTCATAGCTACTAAGCATCCAGTATCAACTTTTAATTTTTCACCAGGCATTAATTCTTTTTTTATAATAGTACCGCCAGCATGAATAAAGCAAAGACCATCTCCTTCTAATTTTTGAAGGATAAATCCCTCACCTCCAAAAAATCCAACACCAAGTTTTTTTCTAAAATCTATTCCAATACTTACTCCCTTAGCAGCGCATAAAAATGAATCTTTTTGACATATTAGCTTACCGTTCATTTCAGATAAGTCAATTGGTATTATTTTACCAGGATATGGTGATGCAAAAGATACTTTTTTTCTATTGTTAGAAGTATTAGTAAATGACGTCATAAAAAGACTTTCACCAGTTAAAACTCTTTTAGCAGCACCAAATAGCTTAGAACCACCTTTTTTACTGCCATCTCCAAATATAGTTTCCATAGAAATGTGTTCATCCATCATCATCATAGAACCAGCTTCAGCTACTACACTTTCACCTTTATCTAACTCAATTTCAACAAATTGCATGTCATGTCCATGTAGTTTATAATCTATTTCATGAGAATTCATAAAATATCCCTCCTTATGTATTTAATTATAATCTAATTATATATAAAGTATTATAAAAATTTAAAAGATATAGTTATTTTATAGAAAACTTTTTATACATTATATAAAAATAATAGCTAAAAATAGGCATAAATATGAGAATTTCAAGAAAGATTTTTTCATTGTGATATAATTATGTAAAGATATAGGATAACAATTTTATCAAGGGGGAAACAAATGGGGAATGTATCAATTAGGGAATGTAATGATTATGGATATGAAAGTGTAAAACATGCAATAAGTAAAAATTTAGAAGATTTAGGTGGGTTAGAAAAGTATATAAAACCAAATAGCAAAGTACTAATAAAGCCAAATTTGCTAATGAAAAAAGTCCTAAAGAAGCAACAACTACTCATCCAATGGTAGTTAAAGTTGTGTGTGAAATGTTACTTAAGTTAAATTGTAAAATAATAATAGGAGATAGCCCAGGTGGTCCGTATACAGTACCTTCATTAAAAAGTATATATAAGTCAACTGGTATGAAAGATATAGCGGATGAACTAGGTGTAGAACTAAATTATGATATAAGTGAAATTAAGGTAGAAAATAAAAATGCTAAAGCTTTAAAATACATGAATATTATAACTCCAATAACTAAAGTAGATCATATAATAAATATATGTAAATTAAAAACTCATGGTATGGCAACATTTACAGGAGGAGTTAAAAATTTATATGGTTCTATAGCAGGACTTCAAAAAGCAGAAATACATTATAGATTTCCAAATGAAGAAATATTTTGTGAGGATGTATTATTAGATATATGTTCTTATGTAAACCCAAGTTTAACTATTATGGATGGAGTTGTAGGTATGGAAGGAGAAGGGCCTTCAGCTGGAATACCAAGAAAGATTGGCGTAACATTAGTATCGCCTAGTCCTTATATGATAGATATAGTAGCTTGTAGAGTTATAAATCTAGACATAAATAAAGTATCTACTATAAGAGGGAGTATAAAAAGAGAATATATAAAAAAAGACTTAAGTGATATATCTATAGTAGGTGATAACATAGAAAGATTTATAATAAAAGATTTTAAAATTCCTAAAACTAGCAAAGATTTTAGATTGTTATCATCAACTATGCCTAGATTTATACACGAGCCACTTACAAGGATGATAACTCCAAAGCCTGTTGTTTCTCATAAAGATTGTGTAAAATGTAAAAAATGTATAGAAGTATGTCCGGCCAAGGTTATTATTTTAAATAATAAAATAGAAATAGACCTAAATAAATGTATAAGATGTTTTTGTTGCCATGAATTATGTCCTAAAAAAGCTATAGATATAAAGAGAAGTATAATATTTAAATTAATAAAGTAGATTATATAAATATTCGTATAATAATTATTATTTAATATCTAATTTAAAATTTTCTACTATAATATATGAGTTTTTTTAGAAAAAATATATTTAAAGGTGAACTATAAAAAAAAAAAATAGTATAAAATTCGTAAAACTATTTAAAATATACACAACTTAATGTATAATATAGTAAATTTAGTTATACATTAATCAGCTAAAGGGGAGATAAATATGATACTTATAAGAAATGGAAGACTAATAGACCCAAAAACAAAAAGAGATGAAGTAGTAGATATACTTATAAAAGATAATAAAATAGAAAAAATAGGGAATATAGATGAAAATGATGTTGATAGAATAATAGATGCTAAAGGATGTATAGTATCACCTGGGCTTATAGATGTACACGTTCATTTTAGAGATCCAGGATTTACTCATAAAGAAGATATATTAACAGGTTCAGCTTCAGCAGCTAAGGGAGGATTTACAACAGTTGTATGTATGGCAAATACTAATCCTATAGTTGATAATGAAGAAACTTTAGATTATATAAATGAAAAAGCTAAACTATCATCAATAAATGTATTACAAGCAAGTGCAATAACTAAAGGATTTAAAGGTAAAGAAATAGTTGATATGGATAAAATGATTAAAGCTGGTGCTGTAGGCTTTACTGATGATGGACTACCTATAATGGATAGTGATATTATACTTAAGGCTATGAACATGGCGAAGGAGAGAAACGTTCCTCTTAGTTTTCATGAAGAGGATCCATCGCTTATAACTTGTGCTGGTATAAATGATGGCAAAATATCTAAACAAATGGGAATATTGGGTGCGCCAAATGTTGCTGAAGATGTTATGGTTAGTCGTGATTGTATGTTAGCTTTAAAAAGTGGGGCAAAAGTTAATATACAACATATAAGTTCTAAAAATTCAGTAGAAATGGTAAGATTTATAAAAAAGTTAGGTGCTAATGTATACGCAGAAGCAACACCACATCATTTTACACTAACTGAAGATGATGTATTAACTTATGGTACTAATGCTAAAATGAATCCACCACTTAGAACATTAGAAGATAAGATGGCAATAATTGAAGGTTTAAAGGACGATACAATTGAAATAATAGCAACAGATCATGCACCTCATACATATGAAGAGAAAAATGTAGAATTTACGAAAGCACCAAGTGGTATAATAGGTCTTGAAACTGCACTTTCTCTTGGTATAACTAGCTTAGTTAAAAACAATCATTTAAATATGATGAAGTTAATAGAGAAAATGACTATAAATCCAGCTAGATTATACAATCTAGAAAGTGGGAGCATAGAAGAAGGGAAAGTTGCTGATATAGTTATATTTGATGAAAACGAAGAGTTTGTAGTAGATAAATTTGTATCAAAATGTGAAAATACTCCATTTAAAGGACATAAATTATTTGGTAAAGTAAAATATACTATATGTGGCGGTAAGGCCGTATTTGAAGAGAAAAAATAAAATTATAAAGGACTATATTAAAAATATAGTCCTTTATAATTTTATTAATATATTTAGTAAACCTTAAATTTTAATATAACTTTAAATAAATCTCCATCTATATCAAGCTTAAGACTACCATCTTGAAGGTCTACTAAATTGCTACAAATAGATAATCCTAATCCATTTCCAGAAGTATTTCTAGAAACATCACCACGGACAAATCGCTCTAATAGTTCATCGGAAGAAATATTTAATCTATGATTAGATATATTTTTCATAGTAATAAATATATAGTCATCTTTAACATTAATATCTATATATACACGAGTATTAGCTAAAGAATATTTAGTAATATTAGTTATAAGATTTTCAAAAACCCTAAACATTCTTTTACCATCTATATTGGTAAATACAGGATAATCAGGCGTATCTATTATAAAATCTAGCTTAGAAGACTCTATTTTATCTTCTAATTCAACGATACTTTGAATTAGAAGTTCCTTTATATCAGTTTTTTTTAGATTAATTTCTATATCACCACTACTTATTTTAGATGCTTCAAATATGTCCTCAACTAAATCTTTAAGTCTAGTAGCTTTTTTATCTAGGATATTTATATAATCTTTAGTAGTTTTAGAATCTAATTCGTTATTTTTAAGTATATCTATATAGCTAACTATAGAAGTAAGTGGTGTTTTTAAGTCATGACTTACATTAGTTATAAGCTCTGTTTTCATTTTTTCACTTTTTAGTTGCTCATTAAGAGACTTTTCAAGTCCTAAGCTTATATTATTTATACTGCTTGCAATAGATGATATTTCATCATTACCAATTACCTTTAATTTATGGCTTAAGTCACCATTTTCTATAGTTTTTATATTTTTAGATATATATTCAATATATTTTGTTTTTTTAGTTAATAATTTGTATATATAAGAGTAAGGTATAATACTAAATAGAGAAAATAGCATAGCATAAATCATTGCAAAAATAGAAAAATAGCTTATAACTGATAAAAATATAAACATAATTATAAACTGTATTATTATAGATATTACTAATATACTAGCTATTTTATTGTTTATCGTTTTTTTATTTTGTTTATCTAAAAAATCCTTAATCATAGAAAGTACTATTAATCTAGATAATAAATTATTAGATGATAATTTAAAACTTTTATAAGCTATATAAGTAGTTGTAAGGATTAAAAAATCACATACTATAAGTGAATTATCAAAAAAATCTGGTGCAGATGACCAAGTATGAAATCTTATAAAGAATATAAAACCTATTATAAATAAAAATACTTCAATAGAAACATTTGAAGTTAGATTTATAAAAGAGTCAAATATTTTTATATTAGATTTTTTAGTTATGTTATAAACTACAATACAACCTATAGATATAGCTAAAGAAATTATAAAAACTATCACTTCAATACTTAAAATACTCCGATTATCTAAATGTATTACATTTCCAAAGAATATATATCTTGCTATTGGAGAATATTCATATATGTTATGAAAGCTAAATGCTAAATTAAATAGTGATTCAAAACATATAGACATAGATAAAAATAAAATTAGTAAAGAAGCTACCTTTAATTTTGAGTCTTCTATATTAATAGATTTATTTAATGTCTTCAATTTTATATCCAATTCCCCACACCACCTTTAAATATTTTGGTTCTTTAGGATTTATCTCTATTTTTTCTCTTATCCTTCTAACATGAACAGCAACGGTTTTTTCACAGTTATAAGCTATATCATCCCAAGCATTTTCATATATTTCTGTAGATGAAAATACGATTCCCTTATTTAAAAGTAAAAATTCAAGTATCCTGTACTCAATAGGAGTTACTTTAATAACTTCTCCATCTAAGCTAACTACCTTAGTATCTTTATTTAAACTAAGACCACCACTTTTCAATACGTTAGAATCGTTAATATTCTTATTACTAGAGTTATTATTTAAGTTAATAAATCTTCTTAATTGAGATTTAATACGAGCAATGAGTTCTAGTGGATTAAATGGCTTTGTAACATAATCATCAGCCCCTATATTGAGACCTAAAATTTTATCAATATCTTGATTTTTAGCAGATAAAAGTATTATAGGAATATTATTATTTTCTCTTATTTTTAAAGTCGCTTTAAGACCATCAAGATTTGGCATCATCACATCCATAATAACTAAATCTACATTATTATCTATTAAAGTTTCAATAGCATCAATTCCATCATAAGCTTTTAATACATTAAAACCCTCAGGTTTTAAATAAAATTCTATCGCATCAACTATTTCTTTATCATCATCAACTATTAATATATTTTCATTCATTTTATCACTCCCTTAAAACAATTATATCATACAACTAAAAAACATATTTTAACAATAAATTATAGATTTATTAAGAATTTATAAACCAATGTATTAATTATTACAAAATTATTAAGAAATTTATACTATTAACACAAGCATAGTAAACATATAAATATCTATGATATACTATAATTAGAAAGCATAATGAGGGGGATGTTATGAAAAAAAGGGTTATATTAGGAGTAGTAGCAGGAGTATTAGCACTAACTAGCATAGGATTTGGGAAAAAGGAAAATATTGAGGTAAATGTACTTGGAACAACAGATTTACATGGGATAGTAAGTAAGGATTTAGAAAAATATGTAAATGAACAAAGAAAAAAGGATGAAAATTTGATATTAGTAGATAGTGGAGATTTTTTTGATATGCAAACTCCAGAAATGAACTCATGGTTTAAAAAAAATAGTGTAATAGTTGAAGAAAATGGGTTTCCTATTCTACGATTTAAAGATGGTGAAATAGAAGGAGTTGCTCCAATAGTAACTAATATGGGAAAATTAAAATATGATGCTGTGATTCTTGGAAATCATGAGTTTGTATCCAATAATAAAAGTCGTTTAGATACATTAATAAATGATTTTAAAGATAATAATATGGAAATATTATCTGCAAACACATATAAAAGTAATCATGAAAACTATACAAAGCCATACATAATAAAAAATATTAATACAAAATATGGAGACTTAAAAATAGGAATATTAGGACTAACCATAAAAGAAGTAGGAGAATCAAAAGAATGGGATGGAGAAAAATTGGTTCCTACTAAATCAAGAGAATTAAAAGATCAAGATGGATATGAGGGTAAATTATATATGAATGATTTAGTAGAAGATGCTAAAAAATGGGTACCTAAAATGAAAAAAGATGGGGCTGATATAATAATAAGTGTGGTTCATAGTGGGGAAGAACCTAAAAAGCCCAAAAATCCAGGAAATAAAATAAAAGAATTAGCAAGAGAAACTAGTGATATAGATGTTATATTTGCAGGGCATACTCATAAGACAATAGATGAAAATAAATACACTAACAAAGATGGTAAAGAAGTAATAGTAACTCAAGGTGGAAAACATTCAGAGGCAATAGCTAATTCTAAACTCCAATTAGAGAAAGTAAAAGATGGTTGGAAAGTAATAGAAAAAAGTAGTGAAGTTATATCTTTCAAATAAAAAATAATTTGGATTAATAAGGTTAAGTATTGATTATTTTAATAAACTTAATTTCATATAAAGTAAAAATATATTCAATTTATATAATAAGAAAAACTGTATTGTAATTAAAATATTAAAAGAAGTGAACTATTATAATAATTCACTTCTTTTAATATTTTTATATTTTCAATTTCTTATATTTGGTCTATAAAAAATCTTTTATACCAAACTAAGAAAGTATATATAGTATATATTTTACGAGCATTATTAGTTTTGCCATTAAAGTGGTCATCTAAAAGTTTCACTATTTCATTAGTATCAAAAAATTCATTAGCATAATCACTTGTAAAACTTTCCTTTATTGTATTATAATATCTTTCCTCTTTAAACCAATGTCTTATAGGTACAGGGAATCCTTTTTTCTCTCTTTTAGCCCAAGCATCAGGAAGCTTATTTTTAGCAGCTTCTCTTAAAGCAAGTTTTGTAGTACCATTATTAACTCTATATTTTGGAGGGATAGTTTCTCCTACTTTCATAACTTCAACATCTAAAAATGGAACTCTTAGTTCTAGAGAATGAGCCATACTCATTTTATCAGCTTTAAGTAATATATCTCCTGCTAACCATAATTTTAAGTCAAGATATTGTTTTTTAGTTAAGTCATCCATATGTGAAACTTTATCATATATAGGTTTAGTTATATCTTTTATAGAAGGAGCATTTTTATAGTTTGGCTTTAATATAGAATTAGCCTCTTTTTCTTCAAATATAAAAGCTTGTCCTATAAAGTAATCTTCAACTTTAGAACCACCTCTAATTATTGTTGTTCTACCTTTAAAATAAGGTAGTTTTTTTGCAGTCATTGCTAATGGTTTTCTTATGAAAGAAGGAAGTTTTTTATATTTTTTTAATCTATCATCATCATCATACCATTCATATCCTCCAAAAATTTCATCAGCACCTTCGCCAGATAATACAACAGTAACATGTTCTCTAGCAAGTTTTGATAAGAAGTATAGTGGTATGCATGATGGATTTGATTGAGGTTCATCCATATGATACAAAATAGTTGATAAGTTTTCAAAACATTCTTCTGAAGTTAGTAGCTTTTGTATATTTTTAATTTCTAACATGTCAGATAGATCTTTAGCTAGTCCAGACTCATTAAAATTGTCTTCTTCAAAACCAACAGAGAAAGTTTTAGCAGGCATTAAAGATGCAGTTATATAACTAGAATCAACACCACCAGATAAAAAACTACCAACAGGTACTTCACTGTTTTTATGAATATCAACAGATTCAGCTACAACATTTTCTATTCTTTTAATACTTTCATCAAGTGAAATTTCTTCATTTTTAAATTCTACATCAAAGTACTCTCTTATTTTCAATTCACCATTTTTATAAATCATATAATGTCCTGGCTTTAATTTATAAACTCCTTTAAAGAAAGTTTCATCAAGTACTGAGTATTGAAAAGTTAAATAAGGTTTTAGAGCCTCTTTATTGACTTCTTTTTTGAAATCCTTATAAGCTAAAAAACTTTTAATCTCTGAACCAAATAATAATTTATCATTATCGATTCTAGAGTAGTAAAAAGGTTTTATACCAAAAGGGTCCCTTGCAGCAAAAAGGGTTTTAGCTTTTTTATCCCATATAGAAAAAGCAAACATACCTCTTAGTTTTTTTACCATAAATTTTCCGAACTCTTCATATGCATGTATTAAAACTTCACTATCCGTTTGAGTTTTAAATATATGACCTTTTTCAATTAGTTCATCACGTAATTCTTTATAATTATAAATTTCACCATTAAATACTAATACTAAACTATTATCTTCATTATATAAAGGTTGCAACCCATTATCAACTCCGATTATACTAAGTCTTCTAAATCCAAGGGCTATATCTTCGTTAATAAAAGTTCCCATTTCATCAGGACCCCTGTGAACAATAGCCTCTAGCATATTATTTAATATATTTTCTTTATCTGAATTTTTATCAATAAATCCTACAAATCCGCACATAAACCTTACACCTCTAATTATTATCTATATTAAACTAATTTTTTATATCTTTTTAACATATATAAATTTTACAAAACTTATATAGCAATGGTGTGTCAATGATGTGTCAGTTTTGTGTCAAAATTTATCATTTAAGGTAAAAATAAGTTGTTAAAATATAGTAAGATATATATATACAAAAAATATAACCATAAATCCTATTCATGTTACAAAATTGTTTCATTCATGTAACATACATAATATATAAATAGTTTATAGTTAAATATATAATAGGTAGGTAGAATTATTTAAAAGAAAGAAGTGAAGTATCTATGGAAAAAATACTAATAGTTGAAGATGAAGAAAATATATCAGATTTACTGGCATATTCTTTGGGAAAAGAAGGATACAAAACAGAAGTAGCAGAAAATGGGAAAAAGGCTTTTGAGCTTATAGAAAGTTTTAATCCAGATTTAATAATGCTAGATTTAATGCTTCCAGATATAAGTGGATTAGATATATGTAAAAAAGTTACAACTACATATTCAACGCCTATTATAATGTTGACGGCAAAATCAGATACAATAGATAAAATACTAGGGATAGAATTAGGTGCTGATGATTATATAACAAAGCCCTTCAATGTAAGAGAGGTTATAGCAAGAGTAAAGTCTATATTTAGGAGAATAGATTTGCTATCAAAATCTATTAAAAGCGAAGAAGATAAAATAAAGCTACAAAATGGATTAGAAATAAATAAAAGTGAGATGAGAGTAAAAAATGATAAAGATGAAGCAATTCATTTAACTAGTAAAGAATATGAGTTACTACTTTATTTTATAAATAATAAAAATAAAGTATTGACGAGAAATCAGCTCTTAGAAAATATATGGGGGATAAACTTTGAATGTGAAACAAGAACAGTAGATACTCATGTTCAAAGGCTTAGAAAAAAATTAAAAGAATATAACTGTATTGAAACTGTAATAGGAACAGGATACAAACTAAATGATAAGAGTAGGTAAATATGAAAAAATCTATAACTAATAAAATAATGCTATTTTTCTTAGGAATAATATTTTTTGTAATATATTCCATAGTAACATATAGCAATTCAGTACTCAAAAATAACAATGAATTTATAATTGACAAAGAGATAAAAGAAAAATCTAAAAGCATTGACTTATACCTAAAAGAGTATTTTGAATTTAATAGACTAAACCTTAATAATATATCTTTTAGAGCGGCTTCTAGTAACATATCAAAGGATTTAAGCTACAGACTAGAAAGTATGGTATATATATATGATAGTGAAGGTAAGCTAGTATATCCAAGAACCAAAAATTCTCAAAAGTTAGAGAAAACGCAAGATTTAGATGAGGCTATAGATCAAAAGGTATCTTACACTATAAAGCATAGTAATTCTAAAACCAATGTATATTCATCATATCCAATACTACATGATGATAAGTTAATAGGAATTATAAGGTATAAAAGTGATTACACATATTTATATAATCAAAGTAAATCTTTTATAGAAAAGATAGCTTATTTTTCTATAGGCGTATTTTTTATAAGTATACTAATAGCATACATTATATCTAAAAAGATAACTAAGCCTATAATAACTTTAGCTAATAAGACTAAAGAGATAGCAAGTGGTAATTTTGATATAGATATAGATATTAATTCAGATGATGAATTAGGTCGTTTAAGCTTAGATTTTGAAACCATGGCAAAAAAAATAAAACATCAAATTAAGATAATAGAAAAAGATAGAGATGATTTAATTGAATTATCAAAAAAACAAAAGAGATTTTTTGATAATGTAACCCATGAACTTAAAACACCAATGACCACTATAATAGGATATAGTGAAGTTTTAAAGGATAATCAGTTTACAGATGAAAAATTTTTTAATAAAGGTATAGATAGAATTATATCAGAGGCTAATAGGTTAAATAGAATGATAGTTCAATTAATAGAAATATCTAGAAATTCTAAAAAAGATTTTGACTATGAACTTAAAAAAATAAATGTATCAAAAATCATAATAAGTATTTGTGAGGACATGATACACAAGTCTCAAAAATATAATATGAAAATAGATGTAGATGTTAAGGAAAATTTAAAAATAATTGGAAATGAAGATAAGATAAAGGAAATATTAATAAATCTATTAGATAATGCTATTAAATATGGAAAAATAAATACAACCATATATGTAAAAGCAGAGGTTAATGACGGATATATAAATATAAAAGTAGTTGATAGTGGTGAAGGAATTTGTGAGAGTGAACTAGAAAATATATTATCACCATTTTATAGAGTATCTAAAAGTGATACTAGAGAGATTGGTAGTACAGGTTTAGGTCTTGCTATTGTAAAATCTATAGTTGAAAGTTATAACGGCATTATTGAAATACAAAGCGAAGTAAACAAAGGAACCATGGTTTTAGTTAAATTGCCTGCAATAAGTTAAGGAGGAGACATGAAAAATTTTAATATCTTTAAAAAAGAGAAAAGTAATTTAATAGTTTTGTTTTGTATTGTAGGTATACTTTCTATGATAATATACTTTGGTATAAATAAAGATAAGGAATACACTAAAAATGTAAATTTAAGTTCTAGTAAATATATATATAATGAGAATAAATTAAAAAAAAAGGATGAACCTATAAAGCTTAACTCAGTAATATCTTTAAGTAGAAATGTATTATCCATGAAGATTTTAGATAATAATATATTACTATTTGAATCAGAAAAGGGCAAAACTGATATAGTATCTATAGATATTAAAAGCAAAGAAAAAAAATTAATAAATAGCAGTAGTGCTGGAAAAGTTATGTACTATGGTTATAGAAGTATATCTCCAAATGGAGAAGTACTTCTATGCATACAAGATTATAAAAATAAACCAGTAACTAGTATATTAAACTTAAAAGAAAATAGTTCTAAGATATTAGAAAGTAGGCCTATTACAATATTAAGCTGGGTTTTAGATAGTAGTGGATTTATATATACTATAGATAATAGCTTAATTTATTATGATATAATCAATGGAACTAAAAGAGAGATATATAAATTTAAAGATGATGAGTTTATACATAAAGTCGAATTTTCTAGTGATGGAACAAAGTTATATATGTTTATGGAAAAGCTATTGAAAAATAATCATACAAAAAGTATTTTGCTAGAATATGATTTAAAAATGAATAAGTCAACTATTAAAATAAATAGCAATAATATTATAGATATGGAAGTATTCAATAATGGAAGTATATTAACTTTAGAACATAGAGATGGAATAAATAGAATATATATAAATACTAAAAATAAATCTGAAGAACTAGATATAAAAAATGTAGAATCAATTTATTTAAATAACAATAGAAGTAAACTTGTGATAATAACTACAAATAACAATTATGAGATGGAAATAGGAATATATGATGTTAAAAATAGAAGTGAAAATACTAAATTAAGTAAGGTAGGAAATATAAGTGGAATAACAAGGATAGGTTCTATAAGTATAAATAATGAAAATCAACTTGCTTATTTAGTTAGGGATAAACTACAAGATTTAAGACTATATATTTATGATATATAAATAAAACTAAAAATAAATTATATAAAATTAAAAAAATATTATAGAAATAAGCTACATAGTTAACTAAAATTATATTATAAAGAAAGCTTAAGGGGAAGATAATATGAAATCCATAAAAATATGTATAGGAAGTGCTTGCCACTTAAAAGGATCATATGAAGTTATAGAGGCATTTAAAAAACTAATAAAGGAAAATAACTTAGAACAAGAGATAGAATTATGCGCATCTTTTTGTATAGGAAATTGTAAAGAAGCAGTATCAGTTATGAGATGGGACGGAGTAGTATTTTCTGTTGATAAAGAAAATGCAAAAGATATATTTGAGCGTGAGTTTAAGATATAAAATTAACTATCAGGGGGAATAGACTATGTGGTTTATGAGCTTTTCCAAAGCAAATTGTAAAAATTGCTATGCATGTATAAGAACTTGCTTTGTACATGCTATAAAAGTAAAAGAAGAACAAGCACATATTATAAAGGAGAGATGTATAATATGTGGTAAATGTTTTAAAGCTTGTCCACAAAATGCCAAGCTTATAAAATCAGAAGTATCTATGATAAAGCACTACAATAAAATGGGGAAAACTGTAGTTGCATCACTTGCACCAAGCTTTAGCGCAATATATGGGAAAAATAGCTTAAAAATTCCAACAGCACTAAAAAAGTTAGGATTTAATTATGTAAAAGAAACTGTAGAGGTTACTGATTTAGTATTAGATGAATACATAAAATATGCAAATAAAGAAAATGATGATGTGTATATAACAAGTTTTTGCCCATCTATAAATAATCTAATCCAAAAACACTACCCTGAACTAACTAAAAATATAATACCTGTAACATCACCGTCAATACTACATGGAAGAATACTAAAAGAAAAATATCCAGATTCTAAAGTGGTTTTTATAGGACCATGCTTATCTAAAAAAACTGACGCACACGATGAAAAATCTATAAATTCTGTTATAACTTTTGAAGAATTAGATAAGTGGTTTAAAGAGGAGAATATAGATTTAGAAAGTCTAGAGGATGGAGAATTTAAATATATAGAAAAAGAAAAAAGAATGTTGCCTATAATAGGAAGCATAACAGATAAAATAAAAAGTCAAAAACCAAAAAGAACTATAATACAAGTGGATGGAGTTAGAGAGTGTATAGAGGTTTTAGATGAAATAAAAAAAGGAAAATTTAAAAATACTTTATTTGAAATGACTGCTTGTAGACATGGTTGTATTGGTGGATCTGGTATGCTTGAGGACAATAATAGTGTTTATGAAAAAAAAGAAAATATAAAAGAATTTTCAAAATACTTAGATGAAAATAAGAGCTTAATAATTGAAAATGACACTTCAAAAAATAAAAACATAAATATATCAATTTATAAAGAATTCCCAGCAAAAGATTATAAATTAAAACAACCAAGTGAAAATGAACTTAAGGAAATATTAAAAGATATGGGAAAATACGATAAAAGTGATGAGCTAAACTGCGGTGGATGTGGATATCATTCTTGTAGGGAAAAAGCAATAGCAGTATATAATAATATGGCTGAAATAAATATGTGTTTACCATTTATGAGGGAAAAAGCAGAAAATCTAACTAGTACTATATTTGAGATGACACCAAATATGATAGCCGTAGTAAATAAAGAATTAGAAATAGCTAGATTAAATCCAGCGGCAGAACATTTTTTTAATATGTCTAGCAATAAAGCTAAGAATATTCCTATAGGAATGTTTCTAGAAGAAGAAAAATTTAAAAATGTAAAAACAAGTAAGAAAAATATATACAAAGAAAGGATAATACTAAAAGAAAGTAACTCAACTATAATTCAAAGTATAATATGGTTAGATAAAAATCAGGTATTGCTTTGGATAGGAGACGATATAACAGAGGATGAAAAACTAAAAAATAAAATAAAAAGTATGAAAATAGATGCTGTTAATATGGCTCAAGATGTTATAGACAAACAAATGATAGTAGCACAAGAAATAGCAAGTCTTCTTGGAGAAACAACGGCTCAAACTAAGGTTACACTAACAAATCTTAAACAGCTTATAAAAGAAGAGGAGAATTTATAATGGATTTTTTTATAGATTTTGCTAGTAGTAGCTTAAATAAATATGGTGAAGAATTATGTGGCGATAAAGTTGAGTTTTATAATGATGAAGAGATGTTTATCGCAGTGCTATCAGATGGACTTGGAAGTGGAGTTAAAGCAAATATATTAGCAACTTTAACATCTAAAATAGCTATAACTATGCTAAAAGAAGGAGTTAAAATAGAAGAGGTTGTAGATACAATAGTAAAAACCTTACCAGTATGCTCAGAGCGTAATTTGGCATATTCAACTTTTACAATAGTTAAAATAGCAAAAGATAATATTGCCTATATTGCAGAGTTTGACAATCCTAGTATATTTTTTTTAAGTGATAGAGAAATCAAAAAAATAGAATGGAGTACTATTGATATAGGTGGACGCAAGGTAAAAGAAAGTCAGTTTAAAGTTCATGAAAAAGATACTTTAGTATTTGTCAGCGATGGAGTCATACATGCTGGAGTTGGAACTATCCTAAATTTAGGGTGGCAGTGGGAAAATGTAGATGAATACTTAAAGAAAAATATAAATAAATCTATGTCGGCTAAACAAGTAACTGATTTATTATTAGGCGCTTGCGATCAACTATATATGCAAAAGCCAGGGGATGACACAACGGTAGCTACTATAAAGGCCATAAGGCGTAAAAATGCAGTATTATTTTCAGGTCCTCCAATAGATAATGCTATAGATAGTAAAATAGTAGATACTATAATGAAGACTCATGGCAAAAAGATAGTATGTGGTGGTACTACTGCAAATATAGTAGCAAGAGAACTAGGTGTAGAACTAAAAACTAGTTTTGATATTTTTGATAAAAATATACCACCTATAGGTTATATAAAGGGGATTGACTTGGTAACAGAAGGTGTATTAACTATTAAGGAAACACTAAAAAAGCTTAAAAGAATAAAATATGAAACTAATTTAAACTTTTTATATAAAGAAGATGGTGCATCAAAATTAGCTAGAATGCTTTATGAGGATTGTACACATATAACTTTAATAGTTGGAAGGGCAATAAATCCAGCACACCAAAATCCTGATTTTCCAAATGAGCTAAGTATAAAGCTATATCTTATGAATGAACTTAAAAAAGAGCTAATAGCTTTGGGGAAAATAGTAGATATAAAATTTTACTAAAGGCACAGTTATGTGCCTTTAATTTATTATACAAGTATTTTAACATTTCATAATATAAGCGCATATAACATAAGTATTAGCCATTAAAAATTTTATAAAAATTTACGTACTTGAAATTAAAGTTTTATAGTAGTATAATTACTCCTTGATTATAAGAAAAGTAATTATAATTTTAATTAAAAAAATGATTACTGATTAAGTATTCATATCGGTATAATAGTTTAAACAAATATGAAATGAGGGATGAATTTGGAAACAAATATTACTAAAAGATTAATGATTAATAAGTTAATTTTACTTATTATCATAATAGCATTTGTAAATATGTTCTCTTTTTTATTTGGAACGGAAAATACCCTAACAGGGGTAACAGTAATAACAGGTGCATTAATGTTTAAGGATATAGATTTAGGATACAATGTCAAAGAATCTGTATTTATAACTATAGGATTATTTACTTTTATAGGAATAGTTACATATTTAACTAGTCAAGTTGGAATATTACTTGGGATATTAATAAACCTTATATCAGTATTTATGGTAATCTATATAACATCAGAAAATTTACAAACAAAAGTATTTTTACCATTTATTTTACTTTATGTATTCTTAGATGGAACACCTATTGATGAAACACAAGCTATTATGAGGGTAGTAGCATCTTTTATAGGTGGAGTTATAATGGCTTTAACACTTTATATAAGTCATTATAAAAAACAAATATCAAAAAAATCTATAAAAGAAGATTTATGTAAAGAAAATATAGATTTTTCTAGTGAAAGGTTTAGATTTGCAGTAAAAATGGCAATAGGTATAAGTATAGCAATACTTATAGGGAGGGTTTTAAATACTCAAAAGGCTATGTGGATTACTATAGCAGTAATGTCACTAACTCAACCACAACATGAAGATTCAAAACAGCGTATGAAAGAAAGACTTATAAGTACAATATTAGGAGCTATAGCTTTTGTTATATTATTTAAAGTATTGGTGCCAGAAAAATACTTTACTTTTGTAACCCTTAGCTTAGGATATATATATACATTCATATACGAATATAAAATAAAGATGTTTTTCGTAGCTATAAATGCTTTAGTGGCATCTATGTTTATATTTAATACGCCAACATCTATAGCATTAAGAATTGGATTTTTAACTATAGGAATATGTGTTGTATATATTATAAGTAAAGGTGAAGAGGTTATATCTAAAATAAAAGACAAAGAGCAATCAGCTATATTTGAATAATATAATAAAAATAATATCAATACTATATACAGAAAAGTTTAATCTGAATATAGTATTTTTGATTGGAATGAAATTATAAATTCTCTATTTTATGAAAGATTTGAGTAACAAATACAATTGAATTGAGAAAGAAGGTATATAAATTACAATAATTTATATACCTTCTTTATATTTAAAATCTTTTAGTTCTATAAAATCTGTATAAAAAATCTTTTTCTAAGGTTTTACTTAGAGTTGCACTTTCTTGAAAATTAATAAACCTTATTTCTAAAGAAGACCTATTAGTAGGAATAACTTTATGAATTAATTTTAGATTAACTATGTAACTTTTATGTGATTTGAAAAAATTTGGAGGTATTCTTTTTTCTAAATCATCAAAGTTCTCATAAAATTTTATAATATCGTGGTCTTTAGTATATAAGTTTATAGCTCTAGAGTTCTTTTCAAACATAACTATATCATCAAAATTTAGCATATGTATTTGCTTTCTTATTTTATATACAAATAAGGTATCATCTATAAAATTTGTTTTAGCTAACTTATGAGAATTTATATGGTCAATAGCTATATTTACAGAATCAATTATTTTATCCCTAGTAAATGGCTTGACTATAAAATCAACAGGATGAACTTTAAAGCTTTCTAAGCTATAATCTGAAAAGCCAGTAACAAAAATTATATGAATATCTTTGTCAATAGAAGTTATTTCTTTAGCAGTTTCAATTCCATTTTTATAAGGCATATCAATATCAATTATAAGTAAATCTATTTTTTCAGATTTAATAAACTCTATAGCCTCAATTCCATTTTTAACTTTTTTTATATAATCTACATAGCCAGATTCTTTTAATATATTTTCTATATCATCTCTTATAGCTTTATCATCATCACATATTAAAACTTTTATCATATAAATCTCCTAGTTAATTATATTTGGGTATTAGTATAGTAAATTCTGTTAAAAAATCATCACTATTTGCAAATATATAATACCCATATTTATCTAATATATTTTTTACTAAATAAAGACCATAACCTCTATCTGTACCATCTTTAGTAGAGTAGCCTTCTAAAAATATTGCATCAGTGTTATATATTTTAGGGCCGTTGTTTTTTATAGATATAACATATTGAAATTCATCTTCATAGACAAATAGTTTGATGTATTTATTATCTTTAGATATTGTAGATAATGAATCAATTGCATTATCTATTATATTAAGAAGTACAGAGCTCATTTCATTAGGCTCTATAATTAGATTGTCTATAAAATCTTGTATATAAACATCAAAAGTTATATTTTTCATAAGACATTCTTCATATTTTAATGAAGCTATAGCATCAAGGTAAGATACTTTACCATATCTTGAAGTTTTACTTCTAAAGTTATTAGATATATTTGTTATATATTCTTTAGCATCATTAGTAAGCCCAGTATTTAATAAAGAATATACTACTTGAAGATGCTTTAGATAATCATGTTTTTGACTTCGAAGTTTTGCAATAATATTATCTTTATGCTCTATTTTATTATTTGAAGCATTTAGATTTTTTTCTTTAATAATATTATCATCTACTAACTTGATAAATTTATTTCCAATATATATACAAATAATTATTAAAACAAAAGATAATGAAGTTTTAATAATGCCCCTTAAAAAATAATCATTTATAACCTCAAACAATATGTGTTTATATAAAATATTAAATAATAAAAATGTTATAAATGATACAAAAAATGATAACAAAGACTTTTTATTTAAAGAAAGTTTCCTATAAAATTCATATCTATTAAATAAAAGGCTAGTACCTATAAACAAAAGAAGTATGTATACAGGTAAGATATAAATATTATTCATAATTCCCCCTAAGTTTTCGATTCTTTAATTAAATTATAACATTTATAAAAAAATATGTAAAAAGTGGAAATTTGCAAACAAAGGTTTTAAACTTGAATATAGATATATGAATTTGTACACAAAACCATTAAAAACTTGAAAAAATGCAGTTTGATACATTTTTTTAAAGAAGCTATAATCAAATTAATCAAAAGGAAGGAAGTGGTGAATATGAAAAATGATTTGGAGATAGTTTTTAAATATATAAAAAGCTACAAATCAAGGTCATTGGCTATAGTACTTAGTGTAGTACTTGCTAGTGCATTAATAGTAGGCGTTGGGACATTATCAAGAAGCGCACAACAAGCAGACTTGGATAGATTAAAAAGAGAAACTGGAAAGTATCATGCATATTTTAAAGATATAAACAAAGACCAACTTAAAACTGTTAAAAATGGAAGAGACATAAAAGATTTAGGCATAACATCTTATTATGCATCCAGTGATGTTGGTGAAAAACTACCTATAAATATACTTTATTCAGATAAAAATTATTTAAATAGTGATACTGAACTTTTAAAAGGAAGATTTCCAAAGGGAAATAATGAAGTAGTAGTAGAAGAGTGGATTTTAAATAGTATGGGGCTTGAGCCCAAACTAAATCAAGAAATAACTTTTAAATTATACAATAAAGAAAAACCTGAAACTTTTAAGGTAGTTGGAATACTTAAAGATAGGTATAAAGATAAAAGTGTTGGAAGATGTGAAATGTTTTTAGGTTTAGATGAAAATAAACTTAATAACTTTACAGCTCATGTAGAATTTAATGAAAATAGTGATATAAGTAAAAACATATCAAATATAATAAAAGAAGCTAAAATAGATAAAGAAAAACAAGCTGGGATAAACTCTATGCTTGTAGATTCTGCAAGAAATAATGGAAGATTAGATTCAGAAAGCAAAAATACATCTATAGTACTTAGTTTATTTGCAGGACTTGTAATATATAGTATATACACTACATCAATATATCAAAGAATAAGAGAGTATGGAGTATTAAGAGCAATAGGAGCTACTAATTTAAAAGTATTTTTACTTATGTTATATGAGCTTTTAATATTAAGTGTAGTATCAATTCCTATAGGCATAATACTTGGAATTGGTGGAGCACAATTATTTAATAAATTTGCAGGGAATATAGAGTTTGAAGGACCAGTAAAGGAAACACCATTTGTTATACCAACACAAGTTATTTTACTATCTATAGTATGCATACTTTTAGTAATGTTTGTTATAAGTATACTAACTTATATAAAAATAAGAAGAATATCACCAATTGAAGCTATAAGAAGAAATTTTAATAAAGATAAAATCAAAAGAAGTAATTTTATAATATCAAGACTAAGTAAGAATATATCACCTACTAAAAATATATCTTTAAAAAATATATTTAGAAATAAAAAAGCATTTATAATGATTATGTTTTCTATGAGTATAGGTGGGATAATGATTATAAAAACTGATTATAGCTTAACGGGAAGCAAGGAAAGAAATGAAAATAATTACAAAAAATTATATTGGCAAGGAGATTTTATGCTAAGTGTCAATGGAAGTATTGATGAAGAAAATGGTTTAAAAGATGAAGATATAAAAGACATAAAAAATATAAATGGTATTGATAAAGTTCAAACTGCTAAAATATTAAATAGTAGAATGCCAATTAAAAAAGACGATATTTTAAATATGAAATTTTATGAAAGCCAATCTAAGGGTGGTTATGTTGGAAAAGTACTAAATGGACTTTTAATAGAAGATAAAGAAAACAATGGATACCTATTAAAACAAAAATTAAAAGGCTATAATGATGAAATGCTAGATGAATTAAATAATCACATAGTAAGTGGTGAGATAAATAAAGAAAAAATGAAAAAAGAAAATTTAGCAGTAGTATATATTCCACATGCTTATGAACCTTATAAAGATTACAAGGATTATTATGATGTAGGAGATAGTACTTATGGAAAACCAATAGTTGATATAAAAGTAGGGGATACTGTAAAAGTAAAATATCCAAAAGGTAAAATAGATACACAAAAATATTGGCAAGGTAAAGATAACTATGAATATGATGAATATGAATTTAAAGTAGGAGCAATAGTTGATTATCCTTATGCAGATGATAGTATGTATAGTGGAGAAAATGGAGTAGACGTTATAATTAGTGATAATCAATTTAAAAATATAACTAATTTAGATAATTATGATTTAGTATATGCAACAATAAAAGATGGAGCAGACCATGAATCTATAAATAAACAATTAGGTAAAATAGGTAGTAAAGTGCCAGGAACTACTACTATAGACATGATTAAAGATAAAGAAGATGATGCTAAGATGAATGAGAAATTCTTAATATATAACTATGGTATAGTTGCTGTTCTATTTGTAATAAGTATGTTTAATATAATAAACAACGTAAGTTATAACCTAACATCAAGAACTAGCGAATTTGGAATGTTAAGAGCAGTTGGAATAAGTGATAAAGATTTTAAAAACATGATAGTATACGAAGGAATACTTTATGGTTTATTCTCAAGTGCTATAGTAATAGTGTTAGGTATACTACTTCAAATCAGAATGTATAAAAGACTTGGATTTGAAATTATAGGCATAGAGTTTGCTATTGACTATAAACTTTATCTACTTATAATAGCAGTTAATATAGTAATAGGATTACTTGCTACATATTTACCAGCAAGAAAAATAAAAGAAACTAATATAGTAGATGCTATAAATATTATAGAATAGAGGGATTTATTATGGTTATACTTGAAACTATTAATTTAGGTAAAATATATGGAAAAAAAGAAACAACTGTACATGCATTAAATGATGCTAATTTAAAGATAAACAAAGGGGAATTTGTTGCAATAGTAGGACCTAGTGGAAGCGGAAAAAGTACATTCCTACATTTAGTAGGAGGATTGGAAAGACCAAGTAGTGGAACTATAAAAGTAGATGGGAAAGATATATGTTGCTTAAGTGATAAGGAACTAGCAAAATATAGAAGACAAAAAGTTGGATTTGTATTTCAACAATACAATTTAATACCTGTACTTAACGTAGCTGAAAATATAGAATTGCCAGTAAAATTAGATAATAGAAAAGTTGATAAAGAATATATAAATGACTTAATGGATTTACTAGGAATTAGTGATAGAAAAACACATCTTCCTAATCAGTTATCAGGTGGACAACAACAGAGAGTAGCAATAGCTCGTGCACTATCATCAAAACCTAGTATAATACTTGCAGATGAACCAACAGGAAACTTAGATACTAAAACTACTGAGGAGGTTATGGAACTTCTTAAGACATCTATAAAAAAATATAATCAAACTCTTATAATGATAACTCATAATGAAAATATAGCTAAAAAAGCAGATAGAATAATATCTATAGTAGATGGTAATCTAAGTTTATCTGATAAAGAGTGTATATAATAAAAAATAACATAAGCCTAATATTAGGCTTATGTTATTTTTTTGACTTAAAACACTATTACATTACAAATTTGTAAGTATAATGTAATCTAAATCGATGGTACGTATTAACAAAAAATAATAAAATAATATCACAAATCAATACAGGAGGACATAAATGAAATTATTTAGTAATTTTACATTAAAAATTATGGCTATTATATTTATGGCTATGGATCATATTTATACTTATATGAATGGAGCATTAAACAATCAAGTACCTATATGGTTTGGATATTTAGGAAAGTTAGCTGCACCGATATTTTTCTATTTAATAGTTGAAGGTTTTTATCATACAAGAAGTAAAAGCAAATATATACAAAGACTTTTCTCAATGGCTGTATTAATGATAGGGGTAGATATAGTGTTTAAGATACCAAATAATATATTTTTATCATTAGGATTTGCAGTTTGTATGTTAAGCATGATAGAATATGCAAAATCAAGTACGGATAAATTTAGTATTCTAAATTGGAAAATTTTATTAGCTATTTTATTTGGAATAGCAGGATTTTTTACAGAAGCATCTTTATATGGAGTAGGTATGGTATTAATATTCTACTTATTAAGAGAAAAAAAGGTTTGTATGGTCTTAGCTTACATTGTGTTTAGTTTACTTGGACTAGTAACTATGATTGGACCTGATTTTATAGATGCTGCATTTTTATGGGATTACCAATGGATGATGGTATTTGCAATAATTCCAATACTTATGTACAATGGAAAATTAGGAATATCTAATAAGTTTATAAAATGGATGTTTTATTGGTTCTATCCAGTTCACTTAATTGTAATAGTATCATTAGCAAAGATAATAAGCATGTAATAATAAAAAAGGGAGTGTCTTTTAAAGACGCTCCTTTTTTATTATTTAAACATCGTTATTATTTAGTTAGTATGAAATATACGTTAAATTAAAGTATTTATTTATATATAGCTTTAATAGGATCTAATCTAGATGCTTTAAAAGCTGGTACTATACCAAAAATAACTCCTGTTACAATAGTAGCAATAAAGGCATAGAATAAGCTATTTATATTAACTATAGCTTTAAATGGTAGGTAACTAGATGCATAGTTTACAACTATAAATCCTATTATTATACCAAGTATACCACCTAAAACTGTTATAAATACAGATTCTGTTAAAAACTGTAACATTATATCTCGAGGTTTAGCTCCTATAGCACGTCTTATACCGATTTCTCTTTGACGTTCCATTACTGATATATACATAATATTCATAACCCCAACACCACCAACAAACATAGAAATAGCAGTGATTACAGTTATAAACATATTTATATTATTTACCATAGATTCAAGTGCTTTAGTTTGTTCACTAGGATCATGAACTTGATAAGTTCCTTCTATATCCGGATGAAGTTCATGAAGTTTTTGTGTTACTCTAGAAGCTGTTTCAAATAAATCATATCCATTAGATACAACTAAATCTAATTGGTATATATCAGTTGGATACATATTTTGATTCATTAGCACATCTAAAGCTTTTTTTGGCATATATGAAGTTAGATAATCCATATCTCCATAATACATAGATTCAAAAGAATTAGATTTTTCCTTTTCTTTTTTAACAACGGAACTTTCGTCTATAACGCCTATTACTTCATATATATTTCCATTTATACTTATACCTTTACCTAAAGCATCTTCAGGAGTTCCAAATAGATCAGTTGCATTTTGTAGAGTTATTATAATAACTTTTCTATTTTCGTCTTCATAAGAAAAACTTCTTCCATATAGAGGATTTAAAGTAGTATCATCTTTTAATGGTGAAACATCAACATATGTAGCTTTTTTATCAAAATAAGCTTCAGAATAAAACATAGAATTCATAGCAAAATCATCTTTAGCAGGTCCAATTTTTTCAACACCTTCTAAAAATGATAACTCTTCTAAATCTTTAAGTTTAAATGGAGATAAAAAGCTTGTCATACCTGCCATATTAGAGTTAGTAGGTTCAAAGTATATTTGAGTTTTGTTAGGATTAACTTTGCTAACTGATTTTAGAACTTCTTTTTTAACACCATTACCAATAGAACTTACAAGTATTACAGATGTAATACCTATTATTATCCAAACTAGAGTTATAAAGACTCTAAGTTTATGTCCTTTTAAATTAGTTAATGCATTTTTCATCATATTCATAGGTTATACCTCCGATGATAATACACCATCTTTAAGTCTTATGACTTTAGTGGCATATTTTATTAAATCACTATCATGAGTAACCATTATTATAGTTTTACCTTCTTCATTTAACTTTTTTAAAACGTTCATTATATCATTACTAGTTTCACTATCAAGTGCTCCTGTTGGTTCATCTGCAAATATTAATAATGGGTTGTTAACAAGTGCACGAGCAATAGCTACTCTTTGTTGCTGTCCACCAGACAATTGAAGAGGTCTAGATTTTGCTTTATCACCAAGACCAACTGAATCTAATTTTTCTAGTATTATCTCTTGTCTTTGAGCCTTATTTAAGTGATTGCTATAAAGTAATGGAAGTTCTACATTTTGATAAATATCTAAACTTTCTATTAGATTAAACTGTTGGAATATAAATCCAATATTTTTATTTCTAAAGTCAGATTTTTGATTTTCACTAAGATTAGTAACATCTTTATCAAAAAAGAAATACTTGCCCTCATCAAATTTATCTAAAAGACCTAGGGAATTAAGTAAGGTAGTTTTACCACTACCTGACTTACCCATTATCATTACAAATTCTCCTTCTTCTATTTCAAGATTTAGAGATTTTAGAACATGAAGCCTATCTTTTCCAACTTTATAATATTTTTCTATATTTTCTAGTCTAATTACATTACTCAAATTAATTCTCAGCTCCTTCAGTAGTAGTTTCAGTAGAATCATCTACATTTGAAGGTGTATTATTAGCACCTGCATTACCTGTATTTACTGGGTCGCCTTCTTTCATTTCAGGTGATATATATCTAATAACTATATCATTTGGTTCAAGACCAGAACTGATTACACTAAATTCTTCATTTTTGTCATGTATTTCGACTATTTGTTTTTTTAGTATTCCATCTAAATCTTTAAATACATAAGCTGTACCGTCTTCTTTATTTTCTAATATTGCAGTTGTTGGTACCTTAACTAATGAATTATTAACTTTTACAGAACCTTGAACATGGAATCCATTAACTAAACCTTCTTGATTTTCAAAAGATACATTAACATCATAGTAAGACATATTTCCTTGATTGCCCATATTCATTTCATTAGTATTAGTAGTTGGTCTATCTGATATAAAGCTAATTCTACCACTTAAATTTTTGTTATTTGAAAATACTAATACATCTACAGGATCATCCATTTGAAGTTTGACTAAATCTTGTTCACTTACTTGACCTTGCATATAAAATGTTGAACTTATAAGTGTCATAAATGATGAAGTTTGACCTTGCATATTATTATTTTCAGATTCATTATTATTTAGATAAACTTTACCAGCAAAAGGTGCATAAGTATTTACATAGGCTTTTTTATCTAGTGCTGATATTTGTGCATTTATTTTGTTTATTTCTGTTTTTATAGTAGGGTCATTTTCTGTATTTGCTTTTTTAAGTTCATTAACTTGAGCTTTAAGACCATCTATTTCATCTAGTATATTTTGATTTTTAGTTGTAAATAATAAATCCCCTTGTTTTACAATCTTACCATTTGTAACATTTAACTTACTTATTTCACCCTCAGTAGAAGGATTAAAGTCTTTTGTTTGAGTAGGTACTATAACCCCATTTATAAATACCTTTTCACTATCTGCTATAGTGTAAGTTTCTATTTGAGCATTTAACTCATTTACTTCATTATTTATTTTATTATTCCTATAAATAAAATAACCGCTTCCAAGTGCTATTATTACTACTGCACTTACCCCAATCATAACTTTTTTGTTTTTAAATTTCTCTAAAAAAGACATATTTTCCTCCTCATGTAAAAAAATCCATTCATTAGTAGATTATAATTGAAAATGGCTATATAAGTCAAAGTAAAATGGAAAATATACAAATTTGTAATTAAATGGGAAATGTTTTCTTAAGAAAAAATAAAAAAAAATTAAAAAATATGATAATAAATTAAAAATTTGGGTATATAAATTTATATTAGATATGTCGAAAAATGGCAAATCTAATATATAAAAACCATAGTTTAAAGTTTAAAGCACTATATGGCAACCTTATAAATATTAGAGGGTTGTCATATAAGATGATTAAATTTTTTTAGACAATAAAATAAAGTAGCAGAGGGGAAAAATCATGAAACATTTATTTACAGAAAAAGTTGTACCAGTAGAATTAGACAATCCAGCTATACAAATTGATTACGATAAGTGCATAAAGTGCGGATTATGTAAACGTACTTGTGATAATGATATAGCTGTTGCTGGAAGATTTAACCTAGAGGAAACAGGTGATGTAGCTATATGTATACACTGTGGACAATGTGCAGTAGCATGTCCAGTAGGAGCTATAACTCAAGTAGAAGACTATCAAAAAGTTAAAGAAGCTATAAATGATCCTGAAAAAATAGTAATATTTAATACAGCTCCAGCAGTTAGAGTTGCACTTGGAGAAGAGTTTGGATATGAAGTAGGTTCATATGTTGAAGATAAAATGGTAGCTGCACTTAGAAAATTAGGTGGAGAGTATGTATTTGATGTAACTTTTGGTGCGGATATGACAATAATGGAAGAAGCAAATGAGTTAGTTGACAGAATCATCAATAAAAGTGAGAACTTACCTCAATTTACAAGTTGTTGTCCATCTTGGGTTAAGTATGTAGAAACTTTCTACCCAGAGTTTATACCAAATCTATCTACAACTAAAAGTCCAATAGGTATACAAGGAGCTGCTATAAAAACATACTTTGCTAAAGAAGCAAATATAGATCCAGCTAAAATAGTAAATGTAACAATAACACCATGTACATCTAAAAAATATGAAATAAGTAGACCTGAAATGAATTCTTCTAGCAAATACAATAATATAGAAGGATTAAGAGACAATGATTACATATTAACTACTAAAGAGCTAGCTAAGTGGATAAGAGAAGAAGATATAGATTTTGAAGCTTTAGAAGGTTCTAACTTTGATGACCTAATGGGACAAGGTAGTGGAGCTGGTATTATATTTGGTAATAGTGGTGGAGTTATGGAAGCTGCAGTAAGAACAGCTTATCATGTATTAACAGGAGAGAGACCAACTAAAGAATTATTAGATTTTAAGCCAGTTAGAGGTCTTGAAGGAGTTAAAGAAGCTACACTTCAAATAGAAGATAAAGTTATAAAAGTTGCTGCTGTTCAAACTACAAATAATGCGGAAGCTTTAATGGAAAAAATAAAAAGTGGTGAAGTAGATTATCAATTTGTAGAGGTAATGACATGTAAAGGTGGATGTATAGGTGGGGCTGGACAACCTAAACAGCCTAAAAAGAAAGTAACTAATGAAATAAGATTAAAGCGTATAGAAGGATTATACAATAAAGATGCTCATATAAATGTAAAATGTAGCTATGAAAACCCAGAAGTTATAAAAGCTTATGATGAATTCTTTGAAAAACCATTATCTCATGTATCTCATGAACTTTTACATACAGAATTTGATTCTAAATATTATATGTTAGGTCGTGGAGATGTTAAAGTTGATAATGCTAAAAGTGAAGAAAAAAGCATTGGATAAAAAGTTATTTATATGAATAATTTAGTACAAAGAAATATTTAATATAATATGTCTCAAAATACATGAGTTTTATAGTTAATTCATAAAACTTATGCATTTTGAGACTCTGATAAATTGATTAAAAAATTTTTTGAAAATTAATTAAAATAATAAAATTTTAATTTGAATATATTAAATGAAATTTTAATAGTGCTTAAAACTTATTTTAAGTAGTATTGAGATTTTATTTTAACTCAATTAAAGAGGTGATATTAATGAATGTTATAGATATAATAAATAAACTATATAGTGAAAATGACGCAAGCAAAGAAGAATTACTTTATCTACTTGATAATATAAATGAAGAAGAAAAAAATCTTCTCATAGAAAAAGCACATGAAACTAGAATGAGAACTTATTCAAATAAAGTTTATTTAAGAGGGCTTATAGAACTTACAAGCTTTTGTAAGAAGGATTGTTTGTATTGTGGGCTTAGAAGGAGTAATAAAAGTGCCGAGAGATATAGACTAAATATTGATGAAGTTTTAGAATGCGTTAGAAAAGGAGATAAGCTAGGATATAAAACTTTTGTACTTCAGGGTGGTGAAGATGCATATTATACTGATGATGTTATGGTAGAAATTATAACTGCTATAAAAAATGAATTTCCAAATAATGCTTTAACTTTATCTTTAGGTGAGAGAAGTTATGAATCTTATGAAAAAATGTTTAAAGCAGGCGCGGATAGATATTTATTAAGACATGAAAGTGCATCTAAGAAGCTATATGAATCTATTCATCCAGGAGAACCATATGAAGTTAGATTTAATTGCTTAAAAAATCTAAAGGAAATAGGATATCAAGCAGGAGCAGGATTTATGGTAGGAATACCAAATCAAACTAATGAAGATTTAGCTAATGATTTAAGGTTTGTAAAGGAGTTTGAACCTGCAATGTGTGGAATAGGACCTTTTATTCCTCATAAAGATACTCCACTTAAGGACTATCCTCATGGGAGCTTAGAAAAAACTGTAATATGTTTAGCTATAGTTAGATTATTACTTCCAAAAGTATTACTTCCTGCAACAACTGCCTTATCAAGTATTGATAAAAATGGAAGAAATGCAGGCCTTAAAGCTGGTGGAAATGTTATAATGCCAAATTTATCACCTATGAGTGTTAGAAAAAAATATTCTCTATACAATAATAAAGCATACATATTAGATGAAGATGCAGAATATAGAAGATTAACTGAAGAAAAAATAAAAGAAGCTGGATTTGAAGTTGAAATAACTAGAGGAGATAATCCTGATTTTAGAGGCTAATATGAAAATAGTATAAGTTTTAAAAGCACAAATTAATAAATGTTACTTAAATTTAACTAAAGGAGATGTTTTAAATGTTTATAGATCATGAATATATATACAAAATATTAGAGGAAACTAAAAATCCTTCAAATGAAGAGATAAAAGAAGTATTAAATAAAGCTAAAAAAAGAGAAGGATTATCTTATAAAGATATAGCAATACTTCTTCAAGCTGAAGATGAGAAAGATTTAGAAGAGATATATTCATTAGCAGGGCAAATTAAAAAAGACATCTATGGAAAAAGAATAGTAGTATTTGCACCACTTTATGTAAGTGATTACTGTGTAAATAACTGTGTGTACTGTGGTTATCAAAGAGATAATAAGTTTAATAGAAGAAGACTTACAATGGATGAAGTAGCAGAAGAAGTAAGAATACTTGAACAAATGGGACATAAAAGGTTAGCATTAGAACTTGGAGAGGACCCTGTTAATGCACCTATAGATTATGTATTAGAATGTTTAGATACAATATATAAAACTCAAAATGCAAATGGAGAAATAAGAAGGGTTAATGTAAATATAGCAGCGACTACTGTAGAAAATTATAAAGCTCTTCACGAGAAAGGGATAGGAACGTATATATTATTCCAAGAAACTTATCATAAGCCAACATATGATTTAATGCATCCTAAGTCTATAAAAGGAGATTATAATTATCATTTAACAGCTTTTGATAGAGCTATGCAGGCAGGAATAGATGATGTAGGAGCGGGAGTATTATTTGGACTAGCAGATCCTAGATTTGAAGTTTTAGGACTTATGATGCATAATGCTCACTTAGAAGAAAAATATGGTGTAGGATTCCATACTATATCAGTGCCAAGACTTCAAGAAGCTAAGGGGGTTACGTTAGAAAATTATCCACATTTACTTAGTGATAAAATGTTTAAAAAGATAGTAGCAATACTTAGAATTGCAGTACCATTTACAGGACTTATACTTTCAACAAGAGAAACTCCAGCTATGAGAAAAGAACTATTAAAATATGGAGTAAGTCAAATATCTGCAGGTTCTTCAACTGGTGTTGGTGGATATAAGGAAAGAGAAGAAGGAAAAGAAACTAAACAATTTAAGACTAATGATGAGAGAAGCCCTATAGAAATACTAAAAGAATTATTAGATGATGGATATATACCAAGTTACTGTACAGCATGTTATAGAAAAGGTAGAACTGGAGATAGATTTATGCAACTTGCCAAGTCTGGTAATATAAAATATGTATGTGAACCTAATGCACTTATGACACTTCATGAGTTTACATTAGACTATGGAGATAAAGAGTTATATGATAAAGCACAAGAAATAATAAACACTGAAGTCGAAAGTATAGAAAGAGAAGATATTAAATCTTATACAAAGGAAAGTTTAGGGAAAATGAAGTCTGGAGAAAGAGATTTCTATCTTTAGGAGGTAATTATGAACAATACTCCAAATGCAAATAGAAAACATATTGGGATATATGGTAATACTAATAGTGGTAAATCCTCTTTAATGAATAAAATATTAGGCCAAGAAATATCACTAGTATCTAGTGTAGAAGGAACAACAACAGACCCTGTTCAAAAGGCTATGGAGTTAATTCCTTTTGGTCCAGTATTATTAATAGATACAGCAGGTCTTGAAGATAAAAGTGAATTAGGCAAAATGAGGATTAAAAAAAGCTATGACTATTTAAAAAGATTAGACTTTGCTATGTATGTAGTAGATGGTAAAAATCCTGATATAAATACATATAAGACTTGGAAGAGGGAAGCTAATAAATATAATATACCTCATATAGTAGTTGTAAATAAATTAGATAAGCTAAAAAACAATGAGATAGATAATATAAATAAAGAATTCAAAAATCCAATATATGTATCAGCTAAAGAAAATACTAATATAGATTCTTTAAAAGAAACTATTATAAAAAAATTAGAAACTGAAGAAGAAGATAGGCCAATAGTAGGAGACTTACTAGATTATGGTTCTAAAGTTGTATTAGTAGTACCAATAGATTCAGAAGCTCCTAAAGGTAGGATAATACTTCCACAAGTCCAAGTGATAAGAGATTGTTTAGATCATGGCATAAAGACTTATGTGGTAAGAGACACTGAACTAGTTGACGCAATAAAAGATTTAAAAGATATAGATTTAGTTATAACTGACTCACAAGCATTTAAAGAAGTAGATGCTATGATACCAAAGGATATGAAGCTTACAAGTTTTTCAATACTATTTGCTAGACAAAAAGGAGAGCTTAAAGATTTTATAAATGGAGCTAGAAAACTTAAAGACTTAAAACCAGGTCAAAAAGTATTAATGTGTGAAAGTTGTACCCACAATATAAGTCATGAGGATATTGGTAGAGTTAAAATACCTAAAATTCTAGAAAAAATAGCAGGTGGTAAGCTAGATTTTGATTTTAAGGTAGGTTATGACTTTGCTAATGACATAGAAAATTATGATTTAGTAATACACTGTGGGGCTTGTATGGTTAATAGAAAAAGTGTAATAAACAAAATAAATCTATGCAAAGAAAAAAATATACCTATAACTAACTATGGCTTAGTTATAGCTTACTTTACTGGGATACTAGATAGAAGTATTGAGATATTTAAATAAAATAAGGAGGAACGATTCGTTCCTCCTTATTTTATAAATTATACAAAGTACTAATCATTTTTTATAAATACCAATAAATTAAAAAATTATTTTTATTTAACAGATACATCTACTTTATCATCAATATAGTCTTTAATAAATTTATAAGGAACTATTTTATTAAATTGAGGGTAGGAGGAGATGAATCTAACATATACAGGAGCTTCATATAAGCTAGGATTAGCTTCTAGAAGACCTTTATCTCCATTAGCTACAGCACTTATAGACATAGGAAGAAGCTCTAAAAACTTTTCATATCGATATTTAGCCACATCATAAGGATAATCACCAACAAATACTGCAAAAGTTATTTGATACCTATCACCATATATAAAATACCATTGACTATATATTAAGTTCGTACTAGTAGTATATAAATCTAGATTATAAAAGTATGGTGAAATAGATAAATTAACTTCTCTTGGATTATCTAGGTGAAGTATATTATACCTTCTAAATCTAATAGGTGACGTAGCTGTATATGGTGGTTCTATAACTACATTAACCTTAGACAAATTTAAATTTCTCAATATTATCACATCCTAATTTAGTTGTACTATATTATATTTTTTAAGACAACTTTTGTGATATATATAACCAATCATGATTTATATTAATAAAAAATCTTATAAATTTTTATAAAATGTAACATACGTTACAGAAAAAATAACCAATAAGGAGTATTCTAAAGATAAGAAAACACAACAGTGATGGAGGAATAATTATGGAAAATAAAATGTTCTGTTTCCAATGTCAAGAAACAGCAGGATGTACAGGATGTACAAAATTTGGGGTATGTGGAAAATCACCAGATCTAGCAAGAATGCAAGATTTATTAATATATGTAACTAAAGGATTATCAGAGGTTACAACTAGACTTAGAAATGAAGGAAAAAAAGTAGCAGATGAAGTTAATAATTTAGTAACTATAAACTTATTTACAACAATAACTAATGCTAACTTTGATGATTTAGTATTCTATGAAAGAGTTGCAAAAACTTTATCAACTAAAGAAGAATTATTAGCTACATTAGAAAATAAAGTAAACTTATCAGAAGCAGCTTTATGGAATGCATCAACTAAAGAAGAAATGGATGAAAAATCAAGCAAAGTAGGAGTATTAGCTACTGAAAATGAAGATATAAGAAGTTTAAGAGAACTTATAATATATGGATTAAAAGGAATGTCTGCATATATGAAACATGCTAATGCACTAGGTTATGATAGTGAAGAAGTAAATGCATTTATGCAAAGTACATTAGCTAAGACTTTAGATAACACTTTAACAGCAGATGATTTAGTTGCATTAACACTAGAAACAGGTAAGGTTGGGGTAGATGCAATGGCTTTACTTGATAGTGCAAATACTGGAACTTATGGACATCCAGAAATAACTAAAGTTAATATAGGTGTTAGAA
>NZ_JBDPHA010000017.1:0-58152 GCF_039841805.1 Romboutsia sp. 1001216sp1 | reverse complement strand
AATGCTTGGTGGAAGCAAAAAGAAGAATTTGAAAGCTTCAATGGTCCAATATTAATGACTACAAACTGTATAGTTCCTCCAAAGGATAGTTACAAAGATAGAGTATACACTACTGGAGCAGCAGGATTTGCTGGATGTACTCATATAAAAGGAAATTCAGAAGATGATAAAGACTTCTCACAAATAATAGAACATGCTAAAAGATGTAAAGCACCAGTTGAAATAGAAACTGGAGAAATAGTAGGTGGATTTGCTCATAATCAAGTATTTGCACTTGCAGATAAAATAGTAGATGCTATAAAAACTGGAGCTATAAAGAGATTCTTTGTAATGGGTGGATGTGACGGAAGAGCTAAGTCAAGAAACTACTACACAGAATTTGCAAAAGCTATACCACAAGATACTGTTATATTAACAGCAGGATGTGCTAAATATAAATACAATAAATTACCATTAGGTGATATAAATGGAATACCAAGAGTATTAGATGCAGGACAATGTAATGACTCTTACTCATTAGCACTTATTGCATTAAAACTTAAAGAAGTATTTGAATTAGAAGATATAAATGATTTACCAATATCATTTAATATAGCTTGGTATGAACAAAAAGCTGTAATAGTATTATTATCATTATTATACTTAGGAGTTAAAAATATACACTTAGGACCAACATTACCAGCATTCTTATCACCAAATGTAGCTAAAGTTTTAGTTGAAAACTTTGGTATAGGTGGAATAACTAATGTTGAAGATGATTTAAAAATGTTCTTAGGAGAAAAATAGGTTATAAAAGTAATATTAATTATATAAGTTACTACTTATATAATTAATATTACTTAATATAAAAAGTTTCCTATAAAAAAAGGAGATGGATAAAATGAAACTAATTGCTACAAACTTAAATAATATAGAAACAAATAGAGAAATATTAGTTCAAAACGAAACATTCAAAAATATACTTTTTAAATTTGAAAAAGGTAAAGGTTTACCAAATCATACTCATAATGGATATGCTACTGTTCAAGTTATAAGTGGAAGTGTTGATATTGAATTTAAGACAGGAGAAAAATTCGTTTTAAATCCAGGAGACTTTTTACCATTTGATGCAAGGATAGAACATAATGTAATAGCAAGAGAGCTTAGTTCAATTCTTGTTACAATAATATTTTAAAAGCTAGAAGATATAATAGGAGATATAAAATGAAAGCATTTGTAGATAGAGACATATGTATAGGATGTGAAGGTTGTGTAGGTATATGTCCAGATGTATTTAGCATGGATGATGAAGGAAAATCTGTACCAGTAATAACTGATATCCCTGAAAATGAGATAGAATCAGCTAATGATGCAATGGAAAATTGCCCTGTAGGTGCAATAACTATTGAATAAACATTATATTTAATTTATTATACATATATAGTAATACAAAATAAAAAATCCAATAGATAAACTATTGGATTTTTTATTTTGTATTATATTAATATTATTCTGTAATATTTTTTATTGTAAGTATTGCCTTCTTATCTATACCTGAATATTGAAAACCTATAATTTTAATTCCAGCAAATACAATTAATACTATCAAAACTATTCCTATGATTATTTTTCTATCTTTCGATTTCATTTGTTTATCCCCCACTGATTTACAATAATTTCATTTGTATTATATAATAATTGTATATCAATATAATTATATTATATAAAAAAGATATAGGACAAGTATATAATACACTTAATATCCTATATCTATGATACTATATTTAATTTTAATCTCTTTTTTAGTTATGTAAATTTTACTATTTACAAATAAAATTATAATTGTAAATAAAAAAATATACATACTACCTAAAGTTTAACTAATTGTTCTTGAAATTTTGAAGAAACTCCATTTTCATTTTTGCAATTAAAATCACTTAATGTTGAAATCCATAAATCAATTACTGACTCAATTTTACTATTTACAATAGATGAAGGATCTATATCATTGAAACTTAAAATATTAGTTAATAGATATTTTTTTAGTTCATCTCTTTTTAAATAATCATCTACATTTTTGCACTTATCGCAATAATTAGAATATGTATTATAAATTTGACCTAAGTAACATTCTTTATCAGTAAGGTTATTTAATTCTTTTATTGTTTTTAGAGCATTTAAAAGATTTTCTACCTTATTATGAAGAGGAAAATCTAATTCAAGCTCTTCAACCTCATTGAAAAAATTATAAGAGAATTTTATTTCTGTTAGATCTTTTAATAGATTGTCGTTAAAATCCACTTCATTTTCTTTAGCTTTTTGTACAAGCTCTTTTAATCTAATAGAAGTATACTCTATAGTAAAATTACATAATTGTTTTTCTAATGTTTTATTTTTATCTTGCATTTTTATTACTCCTTTTGATATTTAGTATATTTAATATGATACTCTTAAAAAATAGAAAAAACAGTAACTTATGTTACGGATTGGGTGGTATATAATGCAATATAATAAATACATAAATTGATAGTATTAATTTTAAAATTAATGAACAGATTACTAAATAAAGTTAAATAAAACTTAAAAACAATATCTTAATTAATAAAGGAGACAAAATATGAGTAGATTTTTAGCACCAATACACACTTGGTTATTTAATAAAGTAAAATTAAGTCAAGATTTAGAAGAACATATAGTAAGATTACACGCAGATAGATATCAAAAAGATGCATTAAAAATACAAGAAGAAGCAGTTACTTTATATGGAAAATATTTAGTAAATAAGCCATTAGAAGAATTAATAGATGTAGATAATATACATGGGTGGTTACAAGAAAGAATAAAAGAAGTTGAAAGTAGAACTGCATATATAGTGACTAAATATAAAGAGATATATGGAGAAGATAGTGTAGAACTTACAAAAAATGCATATACTCAACAAGCTATAGAATGTGCAAAAAATGAATCTAATAAAATAGATACACCAGAAAATGTATATGTTTCTTTAAATAATTATATATTAGCTGGTATGCCTTGTGATAAAGCAAGCTCTGTAATAGAAAAAAATGAAGAATATATAAAATATCAAGAAAATAAAGATATACACAAATCTAATTATGAACTAGGTAAAGGAGATTTAGAATATCTATATAATCTTAGAGAATTATGGATAAAGTCATTTGTTGAAAATCTAGGTATTAGATATGCTTATGAAAGTAAAGTTAGTGGAAGTATTAGTGATAATAAAATTATAAAGCTATAAATTAAAAAGTAGTTGAAGAATTTTTTGATTTTTCAGCTACTTTTTACATGTAAGGAAATGTTATTATATAAAAAATTACAAATAGCATAAAATATTAACAAAATAATATTATATAAAAAATAGGTGATAAACTATGATAAAAAGAATATTTTGTGCAACTTTAATTTTATTTTTTATTATTAGCACTGTAGTTTACAGCAATGGGCAATTAAAAACAAACAAAAATAATAAAGAAATGCTAGAAAATTTATTAGATGAAGACAATATTTTATGGAGAATTGACAGTGATAATGATGGAATAACAGATGCACTTGAAGAAATAATAGGGAGTAATAAATATAAAAAAGATAGTGATGAAGATGGATTAAATGATAAGATTGAAATTGAATTAAATCTTAATCCAAATAAAAAAGATAGTGATAATAATGGGATAGAAGATAAAGATGAAGATTTTGATGATGATGGTAAAAGCAATGGATATGAATTAAAATATAAAACTAATCCAAAATTAAATGATAAATTTATAACTCCGCGATTTAGAAATAAAAATGTAAAAGTAAATGGTGAGATGTTACTTGAAAGTTGTAAGTTAAGTTATGAAGGTATAGAGAAAATGAAAGTAGGAAAAACAGTAAAAGAAGTATTTGGGAAAAATTATAATCTTTTAAGTGATTTTACTATAATAAGAACTACAGGACATACTAAAGGATTTTCTGCGATAGCTTTAAAAAATGGAGATGCTTTGATAATAGCTTATCAAGCTAGTAAAGATTATAAGGATTGGCTAGGTAATTTTTTAACGCAATTTATGCCTCATCCTCAAAGAAATGCTTGTATAGAATTTCTTACTCCACTTATAAATAAAGAAGATAAAATATATATAACAGGTCATTCACTAGGAGGCCTTTTAACTCAATACGCTATATATGAACTTTACAACAATGGTTATAAAAATATAAAAGGAATAACTTTTAATGCTGCTAATAATATGAACCCTAACCATATAAAAGGTGAATATGGACCCTTAATACTCAAAAAAAGCTTAGTAGGATATTATATATCAGCTTATGTAGATATACTCTCAGAAACAGATGAAAAAATTAAAGATAAAAAAGAATTAATTGAGTTTTTTGATAAATCAATAGAATCAGATGGATTTATAGATATTAATGATAAAAAATGGAGAAGTAGTGATTTTTTTATAAATTATGATAAATTTATAGAAAACTATATAGTCAAAGGAGACCCTTTATATACAATAATAAATGGAGGATATTTAGGTAAATATAATAAAAAAGATTATGGATATAAAAATAAAGAAATTATAAAAAATGAAAAAGATTTCTCCAATGCTCATAGAATTGAAAATTTTGAAAATGATATTGACTTAAAAAAATCAATAGAAATAAATTAAAATATAAAAGCACCTATGTAGCTAAAAACTTACTTAGGTGCTTTTATATTTTAATACAATCATACTACTTTATAATATGAAAAAGCCTGCTGCTATTATAAAGTACACAGAAAGTAATTGGACCCCTTCTAGCCAATTGCTTTCTCCATCGCTAGCAACTCTATTAACAATAAGAACTGCAAAAATAAGAGACACTAATTCAAAAGGGTTAAATACTATGCTCATAGGAGTAAATAGTAAGCTTAAAAATATTAAAACTGGAGCAACAAATAATATTATTTGTAAACTTGAGCCAATTGCAATTTCAACTGATACATCCATTTTATCTTTCATAGCCATAACAATAGCTGTAGAATGTTCTGCTGCATTTCCTATAATAGGTATAAGAATTATACCAACAAAGAATTCACTAAGTCCAAGAGTTTTAGTTAAAGAATCTATACCACTAACTAAAAATTCACTTTCAATAGCTATAAATATAGTAGCTAGAGCAAGCACTATAATAGATTTTTTTAATGTCCATTTAGCGCTACCTTCATCATCACTATGGTTTATAGAATATATATCTTTATGAGTAAAGAATGAGAAAACTAAACTTAATATATATATAGTAAACATAATTATTGCAACTACCACGCTAAGACCTTCATATTTAGTATTTAAAAGGGAAGGATCAATAGTATGTGTAAAAACAGCAGGAATACAAAGTCCTATAACTGCAAATAAAAGCATACTAGATGATACTTCTACAACCTTTTTATTAAAGGTTTGATTTTTATGCTTTATACCACCAAATAGCATGCTAGCTCCTAAAACTAATAATATATTTCCTATAACTGAGCCAGCAATAGAAGATTTTACAACATCAAATAAGCCAGCTTTTAAAGCAAAGAATGAAATTATAAGTTCTGTTGCATTTCCAAAGGTCGCATTTAAAAAACCTCCTATTTTAGGACCTGTATAAAAAGAAATTTCTTCAGTTGCTTCACCCATAAGACCAGCAAGTGGTATTATCGATAAAGCAGCCAAAATAAACATAAGAGTAGGTGGGAAATGCATAAATTCACCTACAAAGCTTATAGGTATGAAAATTAATAAGTATTTTAAAATATTCATATATACCTCCATATATATTTGAAAATGATTAGAATTATAACTATTATACCATTTATTACCTAAATATACATAAATAAAAAGTTATAAAGTTAGGATATACATTTATCACTTAAAATACTCAAATAATTTTTAAATTAAGATAAATAAAAGGCATCTTTATATAGCCAAGTGTTATAACTAGGTTGCATAAAGATGCCTTCAAGATAAGTACATAAAATAGTACTATGCAGTAAATTCTTCTTCAGAAAGTTCTACTAATCTTTTTGTAAGTATATTTCTTTTTATACCGTATTCATTTTCTCTCTCAAATTGTATTTCAAATCCAAGTTTTAAAACTGTATTTAAGCTAAAAATATTTTCTGTAGCTATAGCAGTTATTATAAAGTCTTTACCTCTAAGTAAAGATTCTTCTATTCTAGTTTCCATAAGTGTTCTGTGAAGAGCATTTCCTCGATAAACAGGGTCTACCATCACATATCCAGATACATAGCTAGAATTAATATCTAAATCATCTAGCCCTAGCTCGTAAAGATAATCTAAATAATCTCCACTAGGAGCTTCACAAAGAGCTGAAGCAACTAAAGTTTCTTCAACATAACAACCAATTATAAATCCACCTTTATCTAAAACATCCATCAAATAAAGCTCATCACGAGACTTTAACCAATTTTTATTATCTAGAGCATCACTCACCCTATTGTATAAATTAGTAACATCATTAAAGTTAGTTGCTGTTATATAACATACATCAGCATATAAGTTTTCACATAGTTCTCCATTAAATTTAGATAACTTTACTCTTTTTATCATAATAGACACCATTTGTTCACACAAGTTCGCTAGGCTTATGCAGTTTCTTAAAAAACTTCTCATACTTTCATATGAGAGCAGACTATTTCTTCACCCTCGACATTACTCGTTAGGGGCAACCTACTTCCACTATCAATCGCTTATAGTGTACGAGATAAATCTCTAGTCGTTGAAGGTTTCCCTATTCGGGACTTCCCTGCAAGAACATCCATTGTTTTGGTACTTAGGGTTTAACCATATACCATCCTAAGACTTCTTTCTACTTTCGTTCCTTCACGCTTAAAGCTATTCGCTTTTACGTTGTGGCACTTAGGCTTTAGGAATTACCTGCAATTCAGGTTGTACCATATGCAGATTTCTCTACATACGAGGCTAAGCTTACCTCTTTTCTTATTTTAAAAATACAAATATTATTAGATGGATTTCAATTTAATATTCATTGATAATTTATTATAACATAATACTTAAAAAAGTATATTAAAAATTATATTTTTTTATAAAAAAATTTAAATATTAAATAAAATTTCAAAAATACCATAATAATTCAAATTTCAAAATTGAAATTAAAGTTGAATCAATTTGAAATCATTGCTATATATAGGAATATAAAATATTTAAGAGGAGAAAATAATAAAGACAACAAATTAAGGAGAAAAATATGACTACTAAAATAAACAAAATAACTATTGTACTTATACTAGTTATAATATCACTTTTTAATTTAGGTATGAAAAAAAATGAAATTATAAAAGATCCTAAAATATTTAAAAATATATATATAGAAGATATTAATGTAGAAGACTTAACTACAAGGCAAGCAGAAGATAAAATAAATAAATATTATCATCCTAAAAATATAAATATAAGATACAATCAAAAAACATGGGTAATAAATAAAGATATAATAAAATTAAATTATAATGTAGATAAAGCAGTAAAATTAGCAAAAGATTATACAAGAACTGAGGATAATTTATTAAATCTAAGAAGAATATTTGATTTAGCTATAAAAAAACAACATAAAATAAAGCTAAAAGCATCATATGATGAAGCTAAGCTTAGTGAAATAATAGAATCTATAAAAGAAGAAATAGATAAAAGTGAGATAGATGCTACTGTAAGTATAAGTGAAAGTTCACAAATAAAAACAACTGAGTCAAAAGATGGGTTAGAAGTAGATGTTTCTAAGTTAAAAGAAAAAATATATGAAATGATAAAAGAAAAAGAAATAAAAGATATATATCTTCCTGTTAAAGTAATAAAGCCCAAAATTAATACATCAGATGTAAAAAGTATTAATGCTATATTAGGCCAATATAGTACTAGCTTTAATGATAAAAGTTCAAGAGGAAACAATATATATATAGCAGGAAAGAGTACAAGTGATATAGTTATAATGCCAAATGAAACTTTTTCATATAATTCAGCTACAGGACCTAGAACTTGGTCTAATGGATATAAAAGTGCAAAAGTTATAGTAGGAGGTAAATATGTAAACGGAGAAGGTGGAGGAGTTTGTCAAGTTTCAACTACAATATATAATGCAGCTCTTATATCTAATATGGAAATAGTAGAAGTACACAATCATACTTATCCATCTAGATATGCACCTAGAGGAAAAGATGCAGCAGTATCCTACGGTTATATAGATTTTAAGTTTAAAAATCCATATAGTCATCCAGTTTATATAAAAAATATAATAAAAAATGGAGCTATAACAACTAAAATATATGGATGTGATAAAGATAGAGAGAAGTTATATATAAGGACTGATGAAAAACATGAAGAAGAAAAAATATATGTAAATACTTATAGAGTATATTTAGATAATAACAATCAAAAAGAACGAGAAGAATTAGTAGCTAAAAGCATATATAAAATAAAAAACCAGTAATTATTTTTTACTGGTTTTTTGCATGAAATTAAAATTTTTTTTCATCTTAAAATTTAATTAAGTATACAAAAAAATATACGGTTAATTTATTTAAAATTAAAAAATAAAAAATATTTCTAAATATTGTAATTTTAGTTATAAAATGCAAAAAAAAATGTATAATATAGTAAGAAAACTAATTATAGTGATAATGTTGCGTTTCTTTTATAATATTTAGAAATATAACTATATTTCTAAATATTATAAAAGATAAAATTTTAATGATATATTCTGTTTATATAATAAAAAGCAAGGGTATATAAAAAATACAAATATATAAAAAATGCAATAATTAAAATTAACTAAAAATTAAGATAAATTAAAAATTTTGGAGGTATTGTTGTTATGAGAAAATTTGTATGCACAGTTTGTGGTTATGTTTATGAAGGTGAAAACTTGCCTATATCTTGTCCAGTATGCAATGTAGGAAGTGAAAAGTTTGAAGAAATGAATAGTAAATTAATATGGGCTGATGAACATAGAATAGGTATAGCTAAGGGGATAGATGAAGAAATACTAGAGGGGCTTAGAGCTAATTTTGTTGGAGAATGTACTGAAGTTGGAATGTATATAGCAATGAGCCGTCAAGCAGATAGAGAGGGATATCCGGAAATTGCAGAAGCTTATTTAAGAATAGCTTATGAAGAAGCTGAACATGCAGCAAAATTTGCTGAACTTTTAGGAGAAGTTGTTGTTGCAGATACTAAGTCTAACCTAGAAGCAAGGGTTGAGGCTGAATATGGTGCAACAGATGGAAAATTAAAACTCGCAAAAAAAGCAAAGCAATTAGGCTTAGATGCAATACATGATACAGTTCATGAAATGTGTAAGGATGAAGCAAGACATGGTAAAGCATTTTTAGGATTATTAAAAAGACATTTTAGCAATAAATAGTAAGTAAGGCTATCTTTAAAAGATAGCCTTTTTTACGCTCAAGGAAATTATGATACTTAAAAAACTGTGGATAACTATTGAGGTTTAAGTGTTTGCAGAGCGTAAAAAAGACATTTTGAGCAACGGAGAAAGTCGTTGGAGACATAAAATGTAGCGCCCACGCAGTGGCTTAAGCGAAGCGAATTTTTTATATATAAAAAATTGTATAATTTATAAAAGTGATATAAATAGGCATAATTAAAATGAAATAAAATTTTAATGAAAAATTTAAACAAAAGTTATTTAAAAAAATTTTAAGTCATATTATAAATAATGGAATATAGATTAAAAACTTTTAAGTATCACAAAACTTGTCACAAATAGTTTATAAGAAATAGTAGAACAATAACTATAAATATATATTAAAATTTAGAATCTATATTAATATAAAGAAAATTATAAAAGGAGAGTCTAAATGCATTCACAAACTGAACTAGGAGTAAAACATGTCAATTCTTTATTATTTAAGTATTCAGTACCAGCAATTATAGGAATGCTTGTTAATGCTTTATATAATGTAATAGATAGAATGTTTATAGGAAAAATTCCTGGAGTTGGACCACTTGCTATAACAGGCCTTGGAATAACTATGCCAATAGCTACCATAATACTTGCATTTGGAATGTTAATAGGTATTGGTACAACTACTAACATATCTATAAAACTTGGTCAAAAGAAAAAATATGAAGCAGAAGTACTGCTAGGAAATGCAGTAACATTATCCTTAATAATAGGTATTATATTAACTATAATAGGTATTATATTTAGTGAAGATATTCTTATACTATTTGGTGCTAGTGAAAATACTTTAATATATGCAAAAACTTATATAGATATAATACTTGTAGGAAGTGTAGTTAACTTACTTTCTTTTTCACTATATCATTCTATAAGAGCAGACGGAAATCCTAGGATATCATCAGGAATAATGATTCTAGGGTGCATATTAAATGCAAGTTTAGATTATTTATTTATATTTATTTTTAATTTAGGAATACAAGGAGCGGCTCTAGCTACTATAATAGCGCAATGTGTAACGGCGATACTTACTATTTTGTATTATTTATCTAAAAAATCTAATTTAAAAATAAGGAAAAATAATTTAATATTAAGAAAAGATTTAGTAATTAGCACATTTGCTATAGGTATGTCGCCATTTTTTATGCAGTTAGCTGCAAGCTTAGTTCAAGTTATATCTAATAATGCACTAAGAACTTATGGCGGAGACTTAGCTATTGGTGCAATGACAACAATTTCTTCTATAGCTATGATATTTTTAATGCCTATATTTGGACTTAACCAAGGTGCACAACCTATAATTGGATACAACTATGGAGCTAAAAAATACAATCGAGTCAAAAAAGCATATTTAATGTCTTTAAGCGTAGCAACAATTATATTGTTTATAGGTACATTTTTTATACAAATGTATCCAAAATTTTTTATTGGATTATTCAATAAAGATGAAGAGCTTATGAAAATATCCATACAAGGAATTAGAATATATCTATTTATGATGCCAATCGTTGGTATATCAATAACTGGAAGTAACTTTATACAGTCTATAGGTAAGGCTAAAATTGCTATGCTCTTAAGTTTACTTAGACAAGTAATACTTTTAATACCATTTATATTAATACTCCCACAATTTTTAGGACTTAATGGAGTATGGTTATCTCAAGCTATAGCAGATTTAATATCTACTATACTTACTATAATAGTCCTATATAAAGAATTAAGAAGTTATAAGATATTAAATGATGAAGGAAAAGATATATTAAAAGCTGAGTTAGAAGAATATGCATTAGAAAAAGAAAGTGATAAGGATGAAAAGTAGCTTATATTAGCTACTTTTTTTAATAGAAAGAAAATTATAATTTTTTCATTTTATATATAATTTGAAATATTTAATCTTTTATTGAAATATATGACAAATAGATTAATCTACACAAAAAATCGACTAAAAGTGCTAAAATATTATGATGAAAGTAATATTTATAAAAAGGTGGTGTAAGATGAAAATACTTATTGTGGGGAGGGTTGATTCTCTAATAAAATCAATAGCTCATAGATTCTATAAAGAGGGAAACAAAGTGTTTATTTTAAGTGATGATGAATTAAGAGAACCATATTATAAAAATTATAAACTAGATTCATTAAATTATAAATATGATTATATATTTAAAAATACACACTTTGATAAAGTTATATATATAAATCATAATATTGAAAGTAGTATATTGTTAAATATTTTAGAGTTATCTAAAACTTATGAAACCTCTCAAATTATAATGGTAAATTTAAAGAATAAAAGTAAAGAACATATACTTTGTGAGAATATTTTTAGAGAATTTAAAAGATTATATGATATAAATATGTCTATTTTATACATAGATAGAGTATATGGTGAAGTAAATTTAAAAGAAAAAGAAGATATAGTATTAAACATAATTAAAGATGTAGTAGATAATAAAAATAAGAATTATGATAATAGCTTAAAAAATGGATATATTCACTATTTAGATGTGGCAGAGGCTGTATATTTATTATCTAAATATAATAAAAATAAAGAGTATTATATTTGTGGATATGAATTAGCTAGTGATAAAGACATATATAATTTAGTATTAAGTACTATAAAAAATAAAGATATCTATACATTAGAAAAAATAAATACTAAAGATTTTAAAGAATTTAAAGAAGATACTAACTTTTATATAAAATTTAGTTTAAGTAAAGAGATAATAACTATATACAATAAGTATATAAATGAATCTAATAGTACTGAAAAAATAAAAGAAATTAAAAAAGATAAAAAACAAAATGAATTTATAAAAGTAACTAAGCCCTATGTAGAAAACATAGGTATGTTTTTGATTGTATGCTTTATATCATCATTTTTATCTAGGAATAATTCAATATTTACTATAATAGACTTAAAAATTATATATATAATTGTAATAGGTATGATGCATGGAATGAAGCAATCTGTAATAGCATCTATATTATCTTGTTTATTATTAATATTAAACCAATTATCACAGGGAATATCTATTATATCAATATTTGTACTTAGTCAATCTTTAGTTCAAATGTTAATGTATGTATTGCTAGGAATATATACAGGATATGCTAGTGACTTTAAGAACAATCAAATAAAAGAATTAAAAAGAATAAATGAAGAAAAAAATAGTAAATATGAATTTTTAGAAGATATATACAACTCAACATACGAAGAAAAAAGAGAGTTAGAAGAAAAAGTTATAAGCTCTAAGGATAGTTTTGGTAAGATATATTCTTATGTAAAAGAGCTAGATAGTTTAAAGCCTCAATATATATTAAGATCATCTATAGATATTATGGAAGAGTTTTTAGAAAATAATAATATATCTATATATACTTTAAATAATGATTACTTAAGGCTTAATGTAAAATCTAATAATAAGGATTTTAACCCACTAAAAAGTATCAAAATAAATGATTTATACGAAGCTAAAGATAAACTACTAAATAAAGAAATATATATAAATAAAAACTTAAATCCAAAGTTACCTTCTATGGTAGCACCAATAGTAAAAGACAATAAAATAATAAGTATTATAATGGTAGATAAAATTAAGTTTTCAAAGATGAATTTATACTATCAAAATCTATTTAAAGTTATAGTAAGTTTAATTGAGACATCTATAATAAAAGCTTATAATTACGAAGAAGCAACTATAAAAGAAAGATATATAGACGAAACTATCTTTTTAAGAAAAGAGTATCTAAAAAGTGCCTTAAAAGTATGTGAAATATCTAAGAAAGAGAAGAAATCAGACTATACACTTTTAAAAGTTAATATGTTAAATGATATTAACTATTTATCTAAAGAAATATCTAAGTGCATAAGAAGTACTGATTTAGCTGGAGTATGTAATAATCATGTATACATAATACTTAATAATACTAATAAAGAAGAAAGTAGTATAGTAAAGAATAGATTACTAGGTAAAAATCTAACAGTAAAAATAGTAGATGGAGTAGATGAAGATGATTAAAATATATGTCATTAATTTTTTAATAGGTCTATTTATACTACTACTTATGAAAATTTTTAGAGTGAAAAATGCTTACACCAATTTCTTACTAATTATAGCTATTCCTTTTTTAGGTATTATATATATATTGTTTATTTATTTATTTAAATTTTTTATTAAAAGTGACAATGGACAGTATTTGATAGATAAAGAAAATGAGTATGATAGAAATATAAGTTTGCTTATTAGAGAAGCAGAGCTTAAAAATAAAAAAGATTTAATACCAATAGAAGATGCACTAAATTTAAATGACCATAATATAAAAAGAAATCTAGTTATAGAAATGCTAAAAGAAGATTCATATAAATATTTAGAATTTTTATTAAAAGCACTTAAAGATGAAGATAGTGAGACGTCACACTATGCAGCAACGGCTATAACGCAGCTTAAAAGTAAGCTTACTGTTGCTATACAAGATATGGAAGTTGAGTATTATAAAAACTCTAAGAATAAAGAGGTGAGCAAAGAGTATATAAAAGCGCTCAAAGAATGTATAGATAGTAATTTAATAGACAAAAAAGAAAGAACAAGGTTAACTTATAGCTATAAATTAGCATTAGAAAACTATATAAGAGACATAGAAGATGATGAAAATTACTTAAATGAGCTTATAAAAATATATATAGATATTAAAAACTATGATAAAGCTATAATATATTCTTATAAGTATATGAAAAAATTTGTACAAAGTTATAAACCATATATGTTTTTATTAGAGGTTTACTATACACTTAACGATAAAAAAAATTTTGAAAAAGTTATAAAGTCATTAAGAGAATCTGATATTAAATTAGACAAAGAAGGATTAGACATACTAAGATTTTGGATAGAAGGTGATAATAGTGTTTAGAAAAAGATTTATAATAACTTTTACATCTATAATTTTAGTTTTAGGTTTTTTAATATCTCTTATGAAAAATAACTATATATTTGATAAAATTCAAAATACAAAAACCACAAACTTAGATAAAAAAGTATACACATCAAAAGAATATGAAAGTGTTAGTAAGAAATACACTGAAAAGTTTTTACTACTAAGTGATGAGAGTGAAGAATCTAAAAAGGTTGAAGGAAATTTTAATGAGATTATAAAATCTATGGATAAGTCTATAGTAAATGAAAATATTAAAAATTTTAATGGTGATATAAAGGGATATAAAGCAGTTATAATAAATTCTGAAAGATTACAAGAGTTTAGTTACTTAGATGAACTTATAAATTATGCTAAATCAGGAGGAAACTTAATATTTGCACAAAGGCCATTGATTAGTGATAATATAAAAAGATATTCAAGTGAATTAGGAATAGAAAGTATTAATGAGCTAATAGAAGCAGAGAATATGTATGTTAAATCTAATATACTTATAAAAGGTAAGGGCCTTAAAAGAACTGAAGATACAGAAAATAGCTCTTTAGATGTTAAGTTAAAAAAAGGTGTTAAGGTTCATATAAGTGCTGATAATAATATACCTCTACTTTGGGAGGAAGAGTTAGGTAGTGGTAAAGTAATATTTTCAAATGGACAGTTTTTAGGTGAAAAGTCTAATCGAGGTATATTAACTGGTATACTTTATAGAACTGGAGATGAGTTTATATATCCTATTATAAACTCTAAGGTTTTAGATATAGATGATTTCCCAGCTCCAATGCCTAATGGAAATTCAGATATAATTTATAAATATTATCATGTTAATGATGAAAAATTCTTTGTTAATATATGGTGGCCAGATATTGTTAGAATGTGTGAAAATTATAATGCAGTTCCAACAGGTTTTTTAATATACAATTACGAAGATGTAACAAATAATATAGAAAAGTTTAATGGAGATGTATATTCTAAAAATTTAGTAACTTTAGGTAGAAACTTACTAAAGGTTGGCGGAGAAATAGGTATACATGGATTTAATCATCAGCCACTTACTACTAATAAATACTTAGTAGGTAAAGAACTTGGATATAAGCCATGGAAAAGCTACGATGAAATGTTAAAAGCGCAGAGAGCGTTAAATAAATTTATACATGAGATATACCCAAACTATATAATAAGGGGATATGTACCACCATCTAATATTATAACAGAAGAAGGTATAAAAGCCTTAAAAAAAGGTATACCAAGTATTAATGTTATAGCATCTTTATATGTAGTAAGTAACGATGAACTAGCTTATGAACAAGAGTTTTCAAAAGGAAAAGATGGAATATACAATTTTCCTAGATATAGTTCAGGTTATGATTTTGAAGAATTTGAAAAGTGGATGATATACAATGGCATAACTATAAATGGAGTATTTTCTCACTTTATACATCCAGATGACATATTAGATCCAGAAAGAAATCATGGTATGAGCTGGGAAGAACTTAAAAAGGACTTTGAAAAAATTATGGAGATAGTTTATAAAGACTTTAGATGGTTAGAGGCTGATACTATATCTCAAGGTGTAGAATCCTTAGACACTTATCTAAAAACTAAAAGTGTATTTTCTTATGAAAAAAATAATATAAAAGGATATTCAAAAGATACTTCAAAGAATGATTATTATATACTTAGAAGTGATAAAGAGATAATAAAAACTAAAGGATGTAGTTATAAAAAAATAGATGAAGATATTTACCTTATACATTCAACTAATACTGATTTTAGTATAACAACAGGAGGTAAATAATATGAGGATATGTTTAATCGCAGAAGGAAGCTATCCATATGTAACAGGTGGAGTTTCAAGCTGGATTCAAATGCTAGTTAGTAGTATGAAAGAAATTGAATTTGTAATATATGCAATAAGTGCTAAAAATGATGAAGGTCTTACCTATAAGTATGAAATACCAGATAATGTTGTAGAAATTAAAGATATATACTTAGATATAGACGATAATAAAAAGGTTAAAAGTAAAGTAAAATTTAATCTTACAGATATAGAAAAAGAAGTTATAGGTAAGTTTATAGTAGGTGAATACTTTAACTGGAAAGATTTATTTGACTGCATAAATAGACTTAAAAATGTAAATACAGTGGATATATTAATGAGTGAAGATTTTTTTGATGTAGTAAGCGATATAGCAAGTAAATATTATCCACATATAATATTTAACCATTTCTTTTGGACTATAAGGTCTATGATGATGACTGTATTTGAAGTTCTAAAAAGTGATATACCAAAATGTGATATATATCATAGTGTATCTACTGGATATGCAGGATTAGTGGGAGCTTTAGGGAAATACTACAACAAAGATTCTAAGTTTATATTAACAGAACATGGAATATATACAAGAGAAAGAGAAGAAGAGATAATAAAGGCAGATTGGGTTAAAGGTTACTTTAAAGATAACTGGATAAGGTATTTTTACAATTTATCAAGAGCTGCGTATACTTACAGTGATGAGGTTTATAGTTTATTTGAAAAAAATAAAAAGCTTCAAATAGAACTAGGGTGCGATAGTAATAAGATAAAAGTTGTTCCAAATGGTGTAAAGCTTGATAGATTTAAAAATATAGATACTAAAAAAGATGATGAAAGTATTATATATATAGGTGCTATAGTAAGGGTAGTACCTATAAAGGATGTAAAAACTATAATACAAGCTTTTGTAAACGCAAATGAAGAAATGAAAAATATGAAGCTATATATTATAGGTCCTATGGATGAGGATGAAGACTATACCAAAGAATGTATAGACCTAGTCCAGTCGTTAGGAAATAAAAATATAGTATTTACAGGGAGAGTAGATATATCAAAGTATATAGGTAAAATGGACATGTTACTTCTTGGAAGTATAAGTGAAGGCCAGCCACTATCAGTACTTGAAGGTATGGCAGCTAAAAAGCCTTATATAACTACAGATGTAGGAGCATGTAGGGAACTCTTATATGGAAATAATGATAATATAGGACACTGTGGAGTAGTAGTACCTGTTATGGGTTATTCTCAAATGGCAAATGAAATAGTAAATCTAGCAAAAGATGATAATTTAAGAAAAGAAATGGGCGAAAATGGATATAAAAGAGTATCAACTTTTTATACACAAGATCAATTTATACAAAATTATAGAAAAATTTATGGAGAAATATAAATATGGCAGGAATTGGATTTGAACTTAAAAAGATAATAGATAAAGACGGATACTTTTCTAAAACTAGAACCTATTTTATGTCTTCATTAATAACCATAGGTCCAATGATCATCTCAATATTGTCATTTTTAATTATGCAAGATATATTAAAAAAAGTTGGAGAAACCTACTTAAATATACAATTGTTTAGCTCTATAATAATATATGCCTTTTTCATATCATATATATTATCTAATGGTATAAGTATGTTTATATCAAGATTTGTTTCAGATTGCATATATGAAAAAAAGATAGGATATATATTTGAATCTTTAATAGGAAGTATAATTATATATAGTATAAGTGCATTAATAATAACATCATTATTATTTATAAATTCGACTTTAGATATATATATAAAGTTGGCGACAGTTATGATAACCATAATAATAGGAATAATATGGATAGAAGTGGTATATCTATCAGCTGTAAAAGATTATTTAAAAATAGTTTTAGGGTTTGTAATAGGTATGTTAATTATAACTTTAGGAACAATATTTGGAATAAAGTTTATAAATATGCCTAAGTTATACATAGCACTTTTAGCTACTTTAATAGGGTATATATTTATATCTATAATGTTTATAGGGATAATTTATAGAGCATTTGGATTTGATAGTTTAAAATTATCAAGGTGCATGAAATTTATGGAGAGTTTAGACAAGTATTTTGAACTATTTTTAATAGGAATATTTTTAGCACTAGGTGCATATTCTCATAATCTTATAATTTGGATGACAGATAGCGCCACAGTAGTTGACAATACTTTTAGAGTAGCCTCATTTTATGATGTTCCTAGTTTTTATGCTTTTTTAAGTGTTATACCAGCAGTTGTAATATTTACTGTAAAAGTTGAAACTTTAATATATCCAAAGTATAAAGAATTTTATAACTTTGTAAGAGATACTGGAAGTATCAATGAAATAAAAAGAGCTAAAAAAGAATTGATAGATTGTGTAGTAATGCATATGACTCATATGATAGAGGTACAGTTTATAGGAAGCTTCGCATGCATAGTATTAGGGTTTAAGTTACTTCCATATATGGGCTTTTTAAGTGACTCTATTGAGATATTTGGTATATTAACACTAGGAGCACTAGCATATATATGTATGAACTTTTTAATTATAATGTTACTTTATTTTGATGCAAGAAGTGAAAGTTTAAAAATAGCAACAGTATTTTTAATAACTACAATAGTACTATCAATAATTACTGTATTTATTGGGAAAGACTTTTATGGATATGGATTTTTCTTTTCAAGTATAATATCTATGGTATTTGCTTTTAATGAAATAAATAAATTCTTTAATAGGATAGAATACCATATATTCGCAGACCAACCAATGTTTAATATAAAGAAAAAGGGCATATTTAGTAGTATATATGGTCTATTTAATAAAAACAAAGTAGTATAAATAAAATAACCTATAAAGTGGGTAACATAAAGAATCCACTTTATAGGTTATTTTTATAAATATATATTATCTAAGTTTTAATATATTACTTAACAGTTATTTCTCCTAATTTAAAGTAATTAGGTATTATTTCATTATTATTAGCAAATTTTATGCTAGGTTTATTATTAGATGGATCTAATATAGATAAAGCTATATTATAATTTCCACTAGATATATGTGAAGGTAATTTTATAGACGTAGTAAAGTTTATATTTCCAGGTAACCAAGTTGTGATATCTTCATCAATATTTAAACTAAAAATAATATTATTATTTTTGTCTATTAATGAAATATTTACAGGCCATTTATAATAAAAAGGAGCCACACCTTCATTTTTTATATTAATATTAAGTTTAAGATTATCATTAGGATTTAAGTTATTATTAAATTTTACAGTATCTATAACATATCTATACCCTAAGGTTTTTAGTACTTTATCAAAATTATACTGAAATTTCCCTTTTTTATCAGCAGGACAATTAGGTCCTATATAGGTTATATGAGTATCTTGTATTTGCTTTATAGTATTATCTATAGAAAAATCTTTTAAAAAATTCATTCCAGAGTTACCACTTGCAAATTCACCACCAGAAGGTGCATTTTTCCAAAAATCTTTCATAGAAGGTTGATCAACCTTTGTTAGCCAATCTGTATATCCATCATTTAGCCAAGATATAAATTCTTTTGTAGAATGTTTATTACCAAGCATATCATTAAATAATCCCATATTATTATCTCTAGCTACTTTGAATGGCCTTCTCATTAATAATTTTTTATTATCAAAGTATTTTACATAATGAGAAGCATAAATATTTGCTATTTCTTGTCTAGGAAATGGTATGAAAAAATCATTTGATTGATAAGTATGCCATTCTCCCCAATGACCTATACTACCTAGAGCTACAAATGCTATGTCAGAAGATTTATTGTATCTATTTGATAAAGCTTTTATGGCTTCTTCGTGATACTTGATTAATTTTTTATTTTCATAGTTTGGGCTAAATCCACTACCATAAGATATATTATACCAAGTACCGTCCTTATCAATTTCTTTATACAACCAGTTAGGGATATACATTTTGTTTTCACTGTTAGGTAAGTCCATAACTAGTCTTATTATTATTTTTACACCTTTATTTTTCCAATAATCAAAGTTATATTTTTTTTCTATATAATCAAAATCGTATACTCCTTTTTTAGGTTCTAGTTCGCTAAAATATATATTTGCATAAACTAGTTTGTGTGGTTGAGCGTAATCTGTATATTGTGCATCAGGTGCCCATCCCATAAAAGGATTATTTAAAACTGCATCTGATTTAGGTGGAGTATATGTATTTTTAGTATTAGTTTTACAAGATACAGCAGTAGTTGATATAAGTATAAGTGACAATGATGTTAAAAGTGCTTTTATGCGTAGATTCATAATTTCCTCCAAATATTAGGTTCTATAGTTTATTATACCTAATATTTAATAAATTTAGGAATATAAAAATAAGAGTTAAATAGCTATAAATATAAAATATGTTGAAGTTTGTTAAAAAAAATACTATCATTAAATTAGCAGGATTTATAATACAAAGCCATAAGGGTTTTAATCTATAATAGATTTGTCTTTATGGCTTTTTGTATTAAAATTAATTTTTTATTTATCAGAGGTGGAGTATGGAGAATTTAGAGTATTGGAAAAAGGAATGGATTAAAGTAGGTAAAGAATATATTTTAGACAAAAACACAGAAGATAAGAACATAAAGGTTTGGGATGAGTCCTCAAAAAATTATGATGAAACAATTTGTAATAATAGAGTTAAGGATGTTATAGAAAATTTAAAATTAAAGGGATATATTAATGAAAATAGCGAGGTATTAGATATTGGTTGTGGTACAGGCTCATATTCTATAGAATTAAGTAAAATATGCAAAAAAGTATATGCACTTGATTATTCAGATTGTATGCTTAATGTTCTAAAAGAAAAGATAAAAAGCAATAATATAAATAATATAGAAATTATTAAAGCTAATTGGAATGATATAAACTTAAACAAAGAGAATATGTATAAAAAATTTGACTTAGTAATAAGTAGCTTAAACCCAGGATGTTATAACCCAAATAGTTTATTAAAAATAAATGAAGCTTCAAATAAAAGTTGTTGTTACATAGCAACAGATGGAAAGTCAAAAGATGATGTTTTAGAAAAGGCAGATGAATTCATATTAGGAAAAAGGCTAGAATTTTGTGGAGTAAGTGATATTATATATCCATTTAATATACTATATTTTAGTGGGTATAGACCGAGCATTTTTTATATAGGTACTACTTGGAAATATAAAACAAGTTATGAAGGTTCAGTAAATAAATTAAAAAATAGATATAAAGATTACTTAGATAAGTATGAAATCATAGATAAAATAGAAGAATTTGTTAATAGAGAAATTAAAGATGGTATATTTTATCATGAAAGCAAAGTAACTTTAGGGGTTATTACTTGGGAAGTTATGTAAAAATATAAAAGAAAAATTAAATATCTAAATAATAATTACAAAATTTAGTATAATAGCAAATTTTAATTAGAAATTATAATTTTAGAAAAAAATATATAAAAAAACTAATAATATGTTTATGTTGGTATTTTATGGGTATATATAAACTATCAACAAGAAAGTTGAGCTTACATAAAATATTAGTCAGGAGATGTTAAAAATGACATTTAAATCAGAAGTAAAACATATTGAAGAAGAATTAAAAAAAGATGCTGAATGTTTAAAGTATGAACATGAAAGCAGAAAAGAGTTTAAAGAAGAAAAGCACGAAGCACATAAATTTGCAAAAGAATTAAAGCATCAAATGAAAGAAGAAGATAAAGAAGCAAAAAAAGAAGCAAAAGAAATAATAAGAGAAGTTAAAAAAGAAGAAAAAGAACTAGTAAAAGAAGTAAATAAAGAATTAAAAGATGAGCTATTATAATTAAATGGATAATATATAATGAGCAACTTCATATTGATTGAAGTTGCTCATTTTTTAGTATTAAGAATTATTTACGATAGAAAAATTTTGGACTTTTATTTATATAGTAAATTTATGTTATTTTACTTTTATTAAGTAGATGCATTTTATTAAATATAGATAATTAATAAAAAAATTATAATTTCGTAAAAAAGATAATAAATATAAAGCTTTAAAGGAAATTTATAGAAATATAAAGAATATATATAAAAAGTTTTAGTTATTAATATTAGATAATATGTAAATAATTAAATCATATAAATTTAAGAGGTGATAATATGAGCCATATAAGTGCTAAAAATGCTTATAAAAGCTTAGAGGAAAGATTAAATAAATTTCCGCAAGGGGTACCACCATCTAAAACACTTTATGACATATTAAAGGTACTATTTACAGAAAGGGAAGCAACTTTAGTAGCTCAACTTCCAATAAGGCCCTTTAGAGTAAAAACAGCAGCTAAAATATGGAGTGTAAGTGATAGTGAAGCTTTAAAAATATTAGACTCACTTGCTGCAAAGGCAATACTTTTAGATCTAGAAGATGATAAAGGTAAAAAATATATTCTGCCACCTCCTATGGCAGGTTTTTTTGAGTTTGCACTAATGAGAACAAGAAATGATATAGACCAAAAACTTTTAGGTGAACTTTACTATCAATATATGAATGTAGAAGAAGATTTTATAAAAGATTTATTTTATTCGGCAGAAACTAAATTAGGAAGAGTTTATGTACAGGAAGAAGTTTTAACTAATGATGATGAAATAACTATACTTGATTATGAAAGAGCAACACATATAATAGAAACTGCAAGCCATATAGGGGTTAGTATGTGTTATTGTAGACATAAAATGGAACATGTAGGAAAGGCTTGTGATGCACCTATGGATATATGTATGACCTTTAATAATACTGCAAATTCTTTAATTAAAAATAACTTTGCAAGAAGAATAGATGTATCAGAGTGTAAGGAATTACTTCACCAAGCTTATGAAAGTAATTTAGTACAATGTGGAGAAAATGTACAAAAAGGAGTAAATTTTATATGCAATTGTTGTGGATGTTGCTGTGAAGCATTAGTTGCTGCAAGAGAGTATGGAAGTTTACAACCAGTAGCTACTAGTAGCTTTATACCGTATATAGATTATGATGAGTGTATAAACTGTAAAAAATGTCTAAATACTTGCCCTATATATTCAATAGTAGAAGTAAAAGAATTAGACAAAACTACTATAAAAATAGATGAGGATATATGCTTAGGATGTGGAGTGTGTGCAAGAAGCTGTCCTAAAAAATGTATACATCTAAAAAAGCGAAAAGAAAAAATAATAACTCCAGCATCATCAGCTCACAGAGTAGTACTTATGGCTATTGAAAAAGGACAATTACAAAATTTAATATTTGATAAAGGAGCACTTCATAGTCATAGAGCTATGGCTTCAATACTTTCTAGTATACTTAAGCTATCTCCTATACATAAAGCTATGGCAAGTGATCAGATGAAATCTATATATTTAGATAGATTACTTAGAGTAAAAAAATAAAAATTATACTTAGTAATCTTAAGATTATTACTTAAAATAAAAGAAAAAATAGATATAATTATTATATAAATAAAAGGGTAAGGGGATAAGGTAAATGCAAAAATCAAAAGTATATTTTACTAATTTAAGAACAGACCAAAATACAAGTTTACTTATGAAATTAGAAAATCTTATAAAAAAAGCAGGGATAGAAAATATTGACTTTAATGGAAAATTTAGTGCTATAAAAATTCATTTTGGAGAACCAGGAAATCTTGCATATCTAAGACCAAACTATTCTAAAGTAGTTGTAGATTTAATAAAGAAAAATGGAGGAAAGCCATTTTTAACAGACTGTAATACTTTATATGTAGGAAGAAGAAAAAATGCACTAGAACATTTAGATGCAGCATATGAAAATGGATACAATCCATTTACAACAGGATGTCATATAATAATAGGTGATGGGCTTAAAGGAACAGATGAAGTCAATGTTAAAATAGATAAAGAGTACATAAAAGAGGCAAAAATAGGTCAGGCAATAATGGATGCTGATATAATAATATCTATGAATCACTTTAAAGGTCATGAATCAACAGGATTTGGTGGTGCACTTAAAAATATAGGTATGGGGTGTGGTTCTAGAGCAGGTAAAATGGAAATGCACTGTAGTGGAAAGCCAAAAATAAAAGAAAGAAAATGTGTTACTTGTGGTGCATGCGCAAAAATATGTGCACATGATGCTATAAGTTTTAATGAAAGTAAAAAAGCAGTTATAAATCATGATAAGTGTGTAGGTTGTGGTAGATGTATAGGAAATTGTAATTTTGATGCAGTAGATACTACAACATTTGAAGCTAATGATATATTAAATAAAAAAATTGCAGAATATAGTTATGCAGTACTTAAAGATAGACCACATTTTCATATAAGTTTTGTAATAGATGTAAGTCCAAATTGTGATTGTCATTTTGAAAATGATTTAGCAATAATACCTGATGTTGGTATATTTGCATCATTTGATCCAGTAGCACTTGATATGGCTTGTGTAGATATGGCAAATAAGCAAAGTGTAATAAATGGAAGCTACTTAGATGAGAAAAAGCATCATACACATGATCATTTTATAAATACACACCCTGAAACTAACTGGGAAGTATGTATTGATCATAGTGTTAAGCTTGGAATAGGAAATAAAGAGTATGAATTAATAGAAGTATAAAACAATAAACTAGCTTAAAGTCTATACTAGATCTGAGCTAGTTTTTTTGTTTTATTAATTCTTATATATACAAATATATAAAACAAAGGATAAAATTAAATATTTTAAGATAATTATATAAAAAACTATTTACTCTAACATAATGTTATAGAATAGAATTTCATTAGGAGGTGTAAAAATGTATAAAATAAGTGAGGTATCAAAATTAACAGGCATAAGTGTAAGAATGTTACACCACTATGATAATATAGGAATATTAAGGCCAAGTAGAGAAGTTGAATCTAATTATAGATATTACAGTGAAGATGATATATTAAGACTTTATCAAATACTAGTATTTAAAGAATTAGACTTTAAATTAAGCGAAATAAAAAATATATTAGATGATAAAAATTTTGATATAGAAAATGCCTTAAGGGTACAAAGAAAACTTATAATGAAAAAGAAAGAAAGGCTAGAAAATATAATAGATTCTATTGATGAAACAATAAAAAATTTAGGAGAGAATAATATGAGTAAAAAGGATTTTAACGCTTTTAGTTATGATGATATTAAAAAGCATGAAGAAAAGTACAAAGAAGAGACAGAAAGAAGATATAAAGATAGTGATGCTTATAAAGAAAGTAGGGAAAAGACATCAAAGTATTCAAAAGAAGACTGGGAAAAAATAAGTGAAGAAGCTAATAATATATATATTGAGCTAGCAAATTTAATGGATAAAAATCCAGATGATGAAGAAGTTCAAGTATTAGTACAAAAATGGAGAGATCATATAAGCAATAATTACTATAACTGTACGGTAGAAATATTTAGAGGATTAGCTCTTATGTATGTAGCAGATGAAAGATTTACTAAAAATATAGATAAGTATAAAGAAGGGCTTGCTAAATTTTTAAGTGATGCTATGAATGTTTATTGTGATAATAAAAAGTAGTGATAATTTTAAAATACTAAAAATATTAATAAATAAAATGTTTGTTGACAAATAATGCATAAATATATACTATTTATATTGAAAAAAGAAATATTAAATTTAGAAATTAAGCCATGAAGGTTTACACGAATAATATAAGTGTATCTTCATGGTTTTTGTTTTTGGGGGAGAAAACTTATGAAAACTTGGGAAGAAGTAATCAAATTTCATGGACATGAATATCCAGGGCTAGCTATAGGGTATTTAGCTTCTAAAGGAGCTAAAGAATACTTAGAATTAGAATTTTCAGAGGATGAAGAGATTGTTTGTATAGCTGAAAATGATGCATGTGGATTAGATGCAATACAATTAATGCTTGGATGTACTATAGGTAAGGGGAATTTACTTATAAGACTTAGAGGAAAAAGTGTTTATCATTTTTATAATAGAAAAAATAATAAATCTGTTAGAATGTCATTAAAAAACAAAAGTAAGAACTTATCAAGAGAGGAATATAAAAATCTTTTGATAAATGCTAATCCAAAAGATTTATTTGAATTTAAACCAACTAATATAAAACTTCCAGAAAAGGCTAGATTATTTTTATCTGAGACTTGTGAGGTATGTAAGGAAAAATCATCTGAACAATTTATAAGACTTCAAGAGGGGAAGAAGGTTTGTTTAGATTGTTATAGTGATTATAAAAGATTTTTTTAGATATTACTAAGATGGAAATAATTTATCAAATGGAGGAGATATGCTATGAATCAAGTACAGTTTTTTGATAGTATAGCAAAAGATTGGGACAACATAATCGAAGTAAATGAATTAAAAATAAATACTCTTTTATCTAAGCTAAATATTAAAGATAATCAAAGTATATTAGATGTAGGAACAGGAACTGGCGTATTAATACCTTTTTTAAAAAAATTAAATAAAACTGGATTTATAAAAGGTGTTGATATATCTACTCAAATGCTAGATATAGCAAAAGAAAAGTTTAAGGATATTAAAAATTTATCCTTTGAGGAGTTAGATGTTGAAAACGATAATATAAATGAAAAGTTTGATAAAATAATTTTATATTCAATGTTTCCACATTTACAAAATAAAACGTTAACTATTAAGTCATTAGTAGAAAATAATTTAAAAGAAAATGGGCAACTTATGATAGCTCATTCTAATAGTAGAGAGTTTTTAAATAATATGCATAAAGAAAAAGATGAAACTGTTAAAAATGATAGGCTTATATGTGTTAAAAAACAAAAGTCATTATTTGAAGATGTAGGGTTAAATGTAAGTGAAGCTTTTGAAAATGATGAAATTTATTATTTAATAATAGATAAAAATTAATAATTTAGCTTTTAGGGGGATATTTTTATGAAAACAAAAAAAATAATTTTATCGGGGATATTTATTGCATTTGGAATTATATTACCTATGTTTTTCCATACATTTAATATGGCAGGATCAATATTTTTACCAATGCATATACCAGTTTTAATAGGTGGATTTTTATTAGGACCACTTTATGGAGGATTAGTAGGATTATTGACATCTATATTAAGTGGGTTTATGACAGGTATGCCACCATTAGTTCCAGTTATGCCTATAATGGCTTTTGAATTATGTGCATACGGAGTTATAAGTGGATTTTTATTTGAAAAAACTAATAAAATATATATAAGTCTTATAGGTGCTATGATAGGTGGTAGATTATTTGCTGTTTTGGGGGCATTCATTGTTTCTTTAACTATAGCACCAAAAGTTAGCCCATTTATGTTTGTATTTGGAAATTTAGTTAATGCTATTCCTGGAATGCTTATACAACTAATATTTATTCCAATTTTAATTAAGTTTACAACTAAAAATCCAGAGATAAAGAGAAGTTTAGCTTCTTAAAATTATATAAGATAAAAAAATAGATTTTCAAAATATTAAAAATAAAAGAGTAGGTAAAAATTTACCTACTCTTTTATTTTATAAAATATAAAAATTTATATATATTTATTAGTTTTGAATACTCTCGCTACCAATATTTTTAATTTTACTTTCAGGCATTTCACTAGAAAAATTCCAAGGATCTCTTACGATTAATTTGTTTGCAAATGGTATGAAAGTTGAAAGTAGTGTTGAAACCAATAACAATTGACAGAACCAAACTAAAGGCATAACTTGCATAGGAGATACTTTTCCATTTGTGAAACTAGTTAAAATTAGCATCTGAGCACCATAAGGTAAAAATCCTTGTAAAATAGAAGAAACAGTACTTAAAATAGCAGCGCTTCGTCTAGGATCAACTTTGTATCTATAACAAAGTTTTTTAGCTACAGGTCCATTTATTATAATGGCAACTGTATTATTTGCAACAGCTATATCTGTTAATGCAACTAAAACACCTATACCAATTTCTGCTGATTTTTTATCTTTAATAAATTTTTGAACAGCTACAAGAAGTGCTTCTATACCACCAGCATGAGTTACCATTTCGGCAAGACCACCTGTTAAAAGAGATAACAAGAAGATATCTGTCATATTTGTAAAACCTGTGTAAATACTTTTTACAAAAGTTAATATTGTCAAATCACCATAATACATTCCTATTGCTCCAGCTAAAAATATTCCACCAGTTAAAACTAAAAATACATTCATTCCAGCAACTGCTAATACCAATACAAATAAATAAGGTAAAACTTTAACTAAGTTAAAATCATAAGCTTGAATTGTAGTAGGAACTTCTGGCTTACCAAATACAAATAGTAAAATAATTGTAATAATGGCAGGAACCAAACTTAAATAAAAGTTTATTCTAAACTTATCTTTCATATCACATCCTTGAGTTCTTGTAGAAGCTATTGTAGTATCTGAAATTATAGAAAGGTTATCTCCAAGCATGGCTCCACCTAAAACACAAGCCATTACAAGGGGAAGAGAAGCACCAGTTTTTTCAGCTACTGCAACTGCAATTGGACCAATTGCTGCAATACATCCTACTGAAGTACCTGTAGCAGTAGATATGAAACCAGAAATTAAAAATATACCAATTACGATAAATTGTGAAGGTATGTATGTTAAACCTAAGTTTACTGTTGAATCAACGCCTCCCATTTGTTGGCAGACACTAGCAAAGGCTCCAGCTAATAAATATATTACACACATTATTATAATGTTTGAGTTACCACAACCTTTAACGAAAATATCAAATTTTTCATCAATAGAACCTTTAATTAAGAAAAAAGCTGCTAAGACACCACAACTGACAGCTACTGGGGCTGGGAATTGATAAAAGGCCATTTCTACGCCTTGAGCTTGAAGAATTATACCACTTCCTAAATAAACTGCTATAAAAACTAAAAATGGAATTAAAGCTTTAAAACTCGGTTTGACTTTTTCTTCTTTTCTCATAAGAATTCTCCTTTTGAATTAAAATTGTGACAATTAAGACTTTAAAAAAATTGAACCTAGCTTAATTAAACTAGGTTCAATTTTAAAGCTTAAAGTAAATCTAAGGCTTGTTTTAAATCATCTATTATATCTTCAGGGTCTTCAAGACCTACAGAAATTCTTATTAATCCATCTGAGATTCCAGCTTCAGCTCTTTCCTCAGCTGTATAAGGAGAGTGAGTCATTGAAGCAGGATGTTGTATTAATGTCTCGCAATCACCTAAGCTAACTGCAAGAGTACATAATTCTAAAGAGTTAAGTAATTTTTTACCTGCCTCTAAGCCACCTTTAACTTCAAATGCTATCATACCACCTGGTAAATGCATTTGTTTTTTAGCTAATTCACGTTGAGGGAAGCTTTCAAGTCCAGGATAGTTAACTTTTACTACATTTTTATGTCCTTCTAGGAATTTAGCAACTTCTAGTGCATTTTTACTATGTTTATCCATTCTGATTTGTAAAGTTTTCATACCTCTTAATATTAAGTAAGCATCAAATGCGCTAAGTACAGCACCTGTCATATCTTTAACACCAAATAATCTTACTTGGTTTATAAAGTCTTGTTTACCAACAACAAAACCTGCTATAACGTCTCCATGTCCGTTTAAGTACTTAGTTGCAGAGTGAAGTACAACATCAGCTCCCCATTCTAGAGGTCTTTGTATGTAAGGTGTACAGAAAGTATTATCTACCATAACTATACAATCTTTCTTTTCATGAGCTATTTTAGCAACAGCTTCTATATCTATTAATTTTAAGTCTGGATTTGCTGGAGTTTCTAAATAAACAACTCTAGTATTTTCTTTCATAGCAGCTTTAATTTCTTCTAAATTAGTAGCATCTACAAAAGTTACTTCAACTCCATATCTTGTTAAGCCATGATTTAATAATGCAAATGTACATCCATATAATGTCTTAGACGCAACTACATGGTCTCCTGCTTTTAAGGCTGTCCATAATGCTGAAGATATAGCTCCTATTCCTGATGCAGTAGACATACAAGCCTCTGCGCCTTCTAGTAAAGCTACTTTTTCTTCTAATTGAGCATTAGTTGGATTTCCTAATCTTGAGTATATGTATCCACCTTCTTGAAGTGCAAATCTTCTTCCACCTTGTTCAGCACTATCAAATACAAATGTTGATGTTTGGCATATTGGTGTAGTTAATGCTCCAGATACAGGATCTTTATGATGTCCTCCATGTATCGCTTTTGTAGCAAATCTTTTGTTTTTTAAGTTTTCCATAGTAATTCTCCTCCTAGATTTTCATTAATATAGTAGTGTCTTACTTCATGAAAACGATTGCTGCTGTTTTCTTTTTTAATATAACACTATTGTAATTTATTGGCAAATTAAAAAATAGGTATGAAACTTAAAATAATAAAAATTTTTTAAACTTAATTTAGACAAATTTTGACTTTAGATTATTTAGGCTTAAAAAAAATTTTATATATATAAATTTTACTTTATTTATTTAAAAATTAATATAAATTTTACTTTATTTATTTAAAAATTATTCAAAAATTTAAAAATTATTTAAAAATTTAAAAATAGATATTAAAAATATAACTATGATAAGCACATAAATAGTAAGCTGGAGATATATTAAATTAAAAAAATTATAATAATATCATTTAGAAGCTTAGAAAATATTGATAATTTAATTTATAATAATAATTGGACACAGTGCATAATATTGAGAAATAGGTTTAATTATGAAACATTTAAAACATCTACTCAAATAATAAAAGATGAATTAAATAAGATACACAAATTTATAGATATTCTCCACATATTTATATTTATGGCACTATCAGGTAGAGACTCATAAAAAAAGCTTATGCGGCATGTGTTTCATATTCAATTGAACTCATGCCGCTATTTATTTGTTATTACTAAAAGTAGTTAGTCTTAAAAATATATGAGGGATATTAAAACATGTTTTCTATACCTTTAAGACTAAAGCAATAATAATTAATAAAAACAAACCTATGTTCTATGAAAAGGCAAAAAAATAATTAATTACAGTATTATTGTTATCTTATTACCAAAACTTATTTAATCTTTTTCTAAAATTATTAAGTTTAAGTTCAACAAATCTTTCAGGAACTTTTTCACAACTTGCTATAAATCCATTGTTTCTACCCATATATTTATAATATATATCATCACTTAGTAAAAGCTCAGAAGCTAAGGTATCAGCTTCTATTTCTAGAGTACCAAGTCTAAAATATGTATAAGTAGCTAAAAATAAAGCATTAGTAGTAGGATGAAGTATAGCATGTCCTAGCTCATGAGCATAAACCTCACGACGACATTCATCATTTAAATCAGGATGAATAAGAATGACTTTATCCCCATTAATCATGCCATAACATCCTTTTAATTTATTTATATCTGTATCATTAGGTAAAAAACCTAATTTAATCCCCATTGCATCTATAAGTTCTTTTGGATCAGAAGTATCATAACAGTATGTAATTCTTCTAATTGCCTCTCTTATATGATTTATATTCACTAAAAGTCCTCCCCCTTTATAATCAATATATAAGTTTACTTATCTTAAGCTATATGTTGGTTATATAATTTATGTTAATAATGACTTTATTTAAGTAGGTATGTAGAATTTACATACCTACTTAAAATTAATCATTATCTTTTTCTAGAGCCATTAACATACCAACCTTCATAGCTTTTAGTATGTGATCTATATCTTCTTTAGTAGCAGGCTTACCATAAAGCATTAAACCGTCTTGTTTTAACATTTCCTTAGTATTTTCATATATACTTTCAACGTTTTTGTTCATATCGTCTTTTAAAGTCTTATAATTTCTAATATCTGTTATACCAAGTAAATAGTCAGTAGATACTTCTAAAATCTCTGCTAACTTTGAAAGTGTAGCAGCTTTAGGTTCTCTAAGTCCATTTTCATATCTTGATAGAGTTGCTTCATTTATTTCAGCTTTTTCGCACAATTCCTTTTGATTCATACCTAAATAACGTCTTGCCTTTGTTATTCTTTCTCCGATGCTTTCCATTAATATCACCTCTAAAAATATTATAGTATATATTTACCAGTAAGGAAAGAAAAATTAACAAATGGTAAGATACAAATATATATTACCATAAAGTAATATATATTTACTAAATGGTAAATTAAAGTATAAATTTATACAAATGGTCAAGTTTTTTCTTGACTATGGATATTACTTCCAGTTAATATTAAATTACAGAAAGGCAGTAAAGTTATGGAGGGGATAAAATTGAAATTAAGATTACTTAAATCAAAGAGGGTACTCAAAGGTTTATACCAATATGAGCTAGCAGAGAAGATGGGAATTTCTCATAAGACATACAACTTTAAGGAAAATGGCAAAATAGTGTTTACTGTTGGAGAGATATTAAAAGTAATTGAATGTTTGGATTTAACACTTGATGAAGCTAATGATATTTTTTTCTCTAATAAATTACCAAAGAGCTAAAAAAATTTTAAAATATGCTTATATAGAAAATAAGGGGGATACAAATGAATGATTTAAAGATATTTTCAAATGAAGAATTTGGAGAAATAAATGTAGTAGTAATAAATAAAAAAGAATATTTTGAGGCTATACCAATAGCAAGGGCATTAGGATACTCAAATCAAAGAGATGCAATAATTAGATTATGCAAAAAAGAGGGTGTCGAGTTTTTAGACGTAGGGGTAAAATATGCACCACTTAGTATTGATAATGATATGTTTTTAGTAGATAATTCACTAGATACTATAGAAATTGAAGGAGAAAGTTTAAATTAAGGGGGGGATTTTATATGGCAATATTTAGACATGTAAGAACTGAATTTTGGAAAGATGAAAAAGTATTAGAAGAGATGACACCAGAGGACAAGCTATTTTTCTTATATATTTTAACTAATACAAACACAACACAAATAGGAATATATAAAATACCTAAAAAGCAAATAGCTTTTGAATTGGGGTACTCAGTAGAAAGTATAAATACACTTATAGATAGATTTGAAAATTACTACAAAATTATAAGATATAATCAACAAACACGTGAATTAGCCATAAGACGATGGGGAAAGTACAATTTAGTAAAAGGTGGAAAGCCAATAATAGACTGTGTAAAAAAAGAAGTCAAGGAAGTTAAGGATAAGAGCCTATTAGCTTATATAGCACAACATATAGATAAAGAAGAGATAAAAAGAGAGTTTGAAAATTATATAGACGATACGTGTAACGATTCGTTGGATAGTATATCTACCATAGGTGCGCAAAAAGAAAAAGAAAAAGAAAATAAAAAAGAAAAAGAAAATGAACACTTATCGTATTCTTCATCTTTAAGTAAGTTTAAAAAATTATATGAAGAAAATATAGGACTTATAAACGGTATAGTAGCACAGTGGTTAATAGATATTACAGAAACTATAGATTATGAATTATTTAAAAGAGCTATAGAGATTGCTACAGATAGAGGTAAATGTAACAAAGGATATGTAAATGGAATAATAAATCAATGGAATGATAACAACATAAAAAGTTATAGTGATTTATTAGCATATGAAAAAAGCTTAAAGAACAGGGGAGATAAATATGGAAAGGGTAGTAACAACTATAGAAACAATGAATATGCCACATGGTATGAAGAAGAAGATGAAGATATTTATAGAAAGCCAACGCCAGAAGAAATCGCAGAAGTTGAACGAGAGTTTGGAAGGTTTAGAAACTAAAGTTAGTGAGTATAAATGTGATAAGTGTAGAGATATGACCTTTATTATAGATGAAGGTGTTGCAATTCCTTGTGCATGTAGGCAAGTAAGGATAGCTGAAGATATTTTAATAAAAAGTGGTATAAGTGAAGAGTTTAGAAAAAAGAGATTTAGCAACTTTGTTTATGATATAGAAAAACAAATTATATGTGCTTATAAAGAAGCTTGTAATTATTCAAGAAACTTTAAAGATATTGAAAAGGATAGATGTAACTCTATAATGTTTATAGGACAAGTTGGGTGTGGAAAAACCCATCTTTCCCTGGCTATAGCTAATGAGCTTATGGATGATGGGGTAGGTGTTGTGTATATGAGTTATAGGGAAGTTGTTACTAAACTTAAGCAAAATATTATGGATGAGGCTTATTATAATAGGGTGATGAACAGATATAAAAATGCTAGGGTGCTTTTGATTGATGATTTGTTTAAGGGCAGTATTAGTGATAGTGATGTTAATATTATCTTTGAGATTGTTAATCATAGGTATTTTAATAATTTGCCACTTATTGTTAGTTCGGAGAAGAGTGTTGAGGAACTTATAGGTATTGATGAGGCTATTGGTAGTAGGCTTATTGAAATGAGTAAAAATTATTTAGTAAAGATTAGTGGAAAGAAATTAAATTTTAGAATATATGGAAAATAAAATTATAATTATAGGTTGAAATTTGTTATAATTAGAATTAGGATATATAGACTAAACATAAGGGGAGATTAAAATGAACGAAAAATTAAAGCAAGAAGTAATGGATGAATTTATAAATTTATTTAAAGAACTTGATAAAGGTGAAATGAAAAAAGTGATTGAATTTATAGAAAAATTAATGGTAGGAGAGTTAGCTGATTTAATAGAAAAAGGTAAAAAAGAAGGGATTCTTACAAAAGTAGAGATATTAAATGCTTTTAAAAAAGCTAATCTTAATGAAGTACAAATGAACTACTTATATAATAGAATAGTTGATTTAGGAATAACAATAAGTGAATAATATATAAAACTTAAGGAATATAAAAAAGACAGGCCTCCGTTGCCTGTCTTTTGATTTAGTAAATTATTTTAAAGATAAAAAGTATAAATTGGATTTATTTTAATGGAATATCTAGAGTATATCCTAAAATGGAATAATTATACATTTATTATAAAAATTATTTTATACCTATAATAGTTTTAGATAACTCATTAATACTATCAGATAGAACCTGAAGCTTTCCTTCAATCCTTACAAGTAAATACATACTAAGGGCTATAGGAAAGCCAACAGAAGCTATAAGAGTTTGTAATTCAGAATTCACAAAAACACATCCCTTCATAAATTAAAAGCTATGCTAAAAATAGCATAGCCTTATTAACTATAAAACCAAGTCGTACTCAGTAGTTCCAGTTTCAACAACCTTAGCTTCTACTAAAGATGCAAAGTTTTCCCCAGCTGGTTTAAATATATTTTTAGAAAGTATAGTAGTCATAGCTGTCTTTATCTCTGTTTCAGTTAAATTTTCCCTAGGGTCATCTACTGATATAGAAACCTTTTTTCCAGATGTTGTCATAAAACTCATTAATAATTTCTTTGAAACTTCCATAATACACCTCCATATAATTTAGATTTTAATTAATAAATTTTTAAGCAACGGATATACCTGAAGCGAGAGCGAAGGTATATCGTTGGCGCAGGAGCGAAGCGAATTCTTATTCAGATAATGTAGTATTGTCTATTATAGCTACTTCAAGTAGTGTATTGTTTTGAAGTGATGCTATAACAGCTCCAACAGCATATACATCATCATTTGTTGCTTCTGGATCTACATTAGAGTAAGTTTTACTTTTTATTTTTGTTTTTCCAGTTACATCATCAAGCCCACAGTCAAATCTTATTTTTAATCCTGACGGATTTTTAGTTGCAGTTACTGCCATAAGTATTCCTCCTTTGTTTTTAGTGAAGTTTTATACTTCTTGATAATAAGTATAGGAAAACTTAGTTTTTAAAGACATTAAAGTTTTTTATGAAAATATTTAAATACCCGGGGGCTGAAAATGCGACGTAGGGTATTTTGAGTATGAAAGCACGACGTAGGGGGTACTAGATTATATAAGTGTCATTAAAGCCTTTGGATATTGCTTTATTTTTAAGGTTTATAGCATTAGTTTTATCTTTAAATGCTCCTATACATACTCTATAAAAATTCGAGTTGCTCATTTCATCTATTATTGATTTATCTATAAATGAAAGTAGTGTAGATGATATGGAGTCTGCTATGTCTTTTATATACTTAGTAGAAGCTAAGTTATCTTCTACTGTAGAATTTGATATAAAGTCTATCTCTATTAAAAGAGCAGGCATTTTAGTTTTTCTAAGTACAAAGAAGTCTTTTGATATTTTAACCCCTCGGTTAGGAGTATTTATAGTTTTTGATAGGTTTGAGCATATGGTTTTAGCTAGGGGATATACCTTACTGTTTTTATCATATACCCATACTTCACATCCTTTGGCTGATTTGTTAGTTGATGAGTTCATGTGAAGGCTTATAAAGTAGTCACAGTTACATTTATTTGCATTTTGACTTCTACAGTCTAGAGAGTAGTATTTGTCAGTCTCTCTAGTTGTTATTACTTTTTCAAAAGCTTTTTCTAGATTAGTTTTTATTATCATTCCTATTTTTAATACTGTATTACTTTCTTTTGTTGAGTTAGTTCCTAATGCTCCTGGATCTTTACCTCCATGTCCAAAGTCTAAGTACCATTTCATGTTATTTACCTCCTATGTTTTTACTCAAATTTTATGATTTAAAATAGAAAGGAGTATATGAAAAAACTTAAGAATTAAACTATACTTTAAGTTAGAGTATTTAACTAAGGAGGATTTACCTGAGTCTATTAAAGATTTGGCTGATGTTATTGGGATAGATTCTTTAAAGAAGCTTGTTAAGTTTGCTGATGAGAGTAGTTTGTATATCCCTAATGAAAATAATATTACTAAGTCTATTAAAAATAAGATTATGAAGGAACGCTTTAATGGTAATTATAAAGAGCTGTCTAGAAAGTTTGGTATAAGTGAAGTTCAAGTTAGAAATATTGTGGACGATTTTAAATAATCAATTGTGTTTAGAAATTTAATATGATAATTACTATAAGCCTAGAAATAAAATTTTTAGGCTTATTTAATGATATAATTTTATATGTGATAAGATATATATAAGATTAGTAGTCTAAAAGGGAGATAAATAATATGATAATAAAAATATTATGAGAGAGATAACCAATGTATAGAAAATATTAAAGGAATAGATGAACTAATATATAAAACAAAGCAATCTTATAAAAAGAATATTAAACAAGTAAAAGGTGAAGAAAAGACTATAAAAGTATCAGATACCTTAGCATCAAAAATACTACTTGGTGTGTATGGTATAGTATCAGCATATGATAGGTATTTTATAAAGGGGATTAAAGCTCATGGGTTTAAAGATACATCACCAGGAGAAAAATCACTAGAGAGCTTAGCTGAATTTTATAAAGTGCATCAAAATCAATTTATTGAATGTATTAGTTTATTTAAACAAAATGATAATGTGGTTTACACACCTATGAAGTTAATAGATATGTATTTCTGGCAAGTAGGGTATATGCTAGAAAATGAAGATGAATTTATAGATAGTGAAATAAAGGATATAAAAGAATTTGAAATTAAATATAAAGAGAATTTATACTTACAAAATCCCAATAAGGCAAAATTAGGAACAAAGAATAATTTAAAAGAATGTATAGTAAAGTATATCTATGATAAATTAGAAGAAGCTTCACAAAATAAGATGGAATTTATAGATTTAAAGTGTGGAGATATACAAAAATAAATGAATATAGCTAATAGAGCTCCTTCTGTATGCAATGCTATGATGAGTATAGAAGGTTATAAGTATGATGTTATAAAAGAACTTCGAAAGAAAAGTGGAACAAGTAAAACAGTAAGATATTATTTATAACATATAAGAATAAATAAATCCCTTCCTAATAAAATTTATTAGGAGGGGATTTTATATTGAGTAGGTTTTATAATCAAATAAAGGATGCAACTGTTGAAAAGCAAGTAGAATATGTATATAAAAAAGATATAAATACATATTTTAAAGGAAGTATTATAGAATATCCATATTCTTGCGATGGATATATAGATACGAAGGTTACCTACGATAAAACTAGTAGAATTCTAAGATTAATAATGGAATTTAAACTAGATGAAAAACTTAGTACTAAAATAAATAGATACAAAGTACTAATACAAGTTTTATATTACATAAAAAGGTTTGAATTAAATGGAGAACCTCTCCCAAATGTAATTTTAGCAGGAGACAAAAGAGAAACATTTGTAATACATACTAATGATATAATAGACTATTTAAATGAAGATTTAGATTGGAGTATAGCTCCATCAGAAGCACCTCAGAAAAATCTTGATCTATTAGCCAAAATGGTCAACGAGAATAAAGCAAATCCTTATATATTCAAAATAGATGAAAACTTTAGTTTCAATGATGTAGCACAAAAGATAAAAGATTTAGCACTTAATATAAAAAGATATGTAAACATAACTGAAAAAAATATATATTCAATTTATGACTATTTCATATCAAAAGTAATTAAAAATGAAAGTAAATATGAACCTCATGACTTAGTATATATATTTATAAGTCTAATAATGAATCCTAATGAAAACTTTAAACATCCAGAAAAGCCTAATAAATTGCATTTATCAAATGGAAACGAGATAGATATAAATGGAGATGTATATGATTCCTTCTTTGGTCATTTTCAACGAAGACATAGATTATCTGAAAGAGAAAAATTTTCAAGTATCCAAGATAGATTAATAGAAGATACTATTCGTAGATCTAAAGGTGAATTTTATACACCTACTGCTTGGGTAAATAAATCACATGATATTATATCAGATATACTAGGTAAGGATTGGAAAGAAAATTATGTAGTATGGGATTGTGCATGGGGAACTGGAAATTTAACTAGAGATTATGAATTTAAAGAATTATATTGTTCTACTATAAATAAATCAGATTTAGATGTTGGAAGTAAATATAAGAAATAGTGAAAAATTTCAATACGACTTTTTAAATGATGATGTAGATATACTTAAAGGGCAATTTGAAATTGATATTAGTATGCCTAAGAATTTAATACGTGCATTTGAAAGTAATAAGAAAATACTATTTTTTATTAACCCACCATATGCAACAGCAGGGAACCAAGATAGTACTAGCAAAAAAGGAATTGCAAAAACTAAAATAAATAAATTAATGAAAGAAGATAAAATAGGGAGATGTTCAGAAAATTTATATGCTCAGTTTATGTATAGAATATTAAAAATGAAAAAGTATTTCAAAAATGATATATCTATTGCTATATTTACCAAACCTAATTTTATGACTAGTGAAACATATAACAAATTTAGAAAAGAATTTCTAAACGAGTTTAAGTATAATTATGGAATGTTATTTAATGCTGGTTATTTTTCAGATACATCTAATGCATGGGGAGTATCTTTTTCTATATGGACTTCTGGTGTTACAGATAATAAATATGAATTTAATCATGATATATTAGATATGAATGACAACGGTATTATAGAAAAGAGTGGAATAAAGAAAATATATAATTTAGATAATAAAGTAAAAATGAATGTATGGATAAGAGAAAAATTAAAAAATAAGGGTACTATTGATGTCCCACATTTAAGTAGTGGGATTAAGGTTAAGGATAATGGTAAATACAAAATTGCAAGTAATTATTTAGGGTATTTATTTGTAAAATCAAATAGTATATATACTAATTCTAGGTATGTTGCATTATTTTCAACTATGTTTTCTGATGGTCATGGATTATCTATCACAGAAGATAATTTCATGGACTGTATGAGTTTATTTGCAGCAAGAAGGATTATAAAAGGTAATTGGATAAATGATAAGGATGAATATATTAAGCCTAATTTAGAACATGAAAAATATGATGAATGGAATAATGATGGATTAATATATTCTTTATTTAACACAGCATCAAATCAAAGTTCACTTAGGAAGATTGAGTATAAAAATAACTTATGGGATATAAAAAATGAATTTTTCTTTATGAGTAATAATGAAATGGAATTATTAGCAGATGAATACGATAATGAAGAAGTATATGATGATATAAGGTACCTTGGTAATGAAAGATATGTGTATAATTTATTAAAAGATATAGAATTGTCCAAAGAAGCTAATGATGTTTTAGAAAAAGCTATAGAACTTACTAAAGGCAGTTTTAAATTTAGGAAAATATTCAATTATGAAAGTCCAGAATACAATATAAATACATGGGATGCAGGATGGTACCAAATAAAAGCACTATTAAAGTTATATATGAAGGAAGAGTTAGAAGAATTTAAAAAATTATATAATATATTAGAAGAAAAAATGAAATCTAATATTTATGATATAGGATTTTTAAATTAAATATGTAAGTATGCAACAAAGAATAAAGTCTTATAGAGCAAAATTAAATGATATCAAAAGCCTCTAATTAAACAAGAGGCTTTTCTAATGTCTAAAAATAATATAAAATCCTAATATTAAAAAACATAAGGAAAGAATAAATTACATATTCAAATAAACTAATAACAAACACACAAAAACAAAACCTGCAAAACGAACTATAAAAGTACTAGATAAAAGGTAGGAGCTTAATTTTTATCTAAAACAAAGTAGTATTTAAGTGCATTCAGATGAGAGGTAAGAGGTTAAATTTAGAATCATATTCTAAGATGAAGCATAGTATACGAATTTAAGTTAATATTTTGGTGTACAACATTTCTTTATATATTTATAAAAATTCCATCCATGTGTATAATTATAAGTAATAGAGACTAATTTTGTAAGGAAGTACATAATGAAAGTAGATAAAGAGCAAGTATTAAATGAAATGAAAAATAGATTATCTGAGTTAAGAAATATGCTACAAAATGATAACCTAAAATCACAGAATAAGATAAAAAGAGAAATTGAGCATATAGAGCTATGTATAAAAGAAGGATATATAATACTAGGTGAATATATAAACCATTCTACTAAGATAAAAATGATGTGTGATAAAGGTCATATAGTAGATACTATAGCACCAAGTAGATTTAAGAGTGGTCGCAGGTGTAAGGAATGCTTTAATATACAAAGAAAAGAGATAATGAGAAATTCTAAGAAAAGTATAGAAGCTAGAGAAAAATTCTATAGATTAGCAGAAGAAGTCGAGTATACAATTTTAGGAGACTATGAATCTGATAAACAACCAGTAAAAATGATGTGTAATAAAGGACATATAACAGATACACTGACACCAGGAAGTTTTAGGTCTGGTAGTAGATGTAAAATTTGTTATGAGCTAAACCGAGGAGATATTAAAAAAAATTCAGAAAGAGTAAAAAAAGCTAAAGAAGATTTTTATAAATTAGCAGGAGAAGAAGGGTATACTATTTTAGGCGAATACATTAGAAGTGATAAATCTATATCTATGAAATGCCCTTATGGACATATAACAAATACATTGACTCCGAATAATTTTAAAAGAGGTGCTAGATGTAAATCATGTTATGATATAAATATAAGTGAAATAGCAAGGAATAGAGACTCGAGTATTAAAGCAAAAGAAGAATTCTATATGCTAGTAGAAAATGAAGGATATGAATTAGTAGGAGAATATATCAATAACTCTACACATGTAGAGTTAATATGTCCAAAAGGTCATAAACATTCACCAACACCAAATGATTTTAAATCAGGGTGTAGGTGTGGAACATGTTATGAATTAAATAGAAAAAATATAATAAACAATACACAAAGAGTGTTAGAAGCGAAAGAAGAATTTTATAAATTAGCACAAAAAGAGGGATTTAAAGTATTAGGTGAATATGTAAATACAGAGACAAATATAAAAATGAAATGTCTACAAGGACATATAATTGATACTTTAACACCTCATGGATTTAAAGCAGGAAATAGATGCAAAATCTGTTATGACTTAAATAGAAGTAAGATATATAGAAATATTGAAAAAAATGTAGAAGCAAAAGAAGAGTTTTACCAAATGACAAAAGAAAGAGGATATAGAGTTATAGGTGAATATATTAATAATTCTACGGGGGTAAAAATGGAATGTCCTAAAGGTCATATAACGGATACATTAACTCCAAATAGTTTCAAAAGAGGAAATGAATGTTTGACATGTGGTGAAGAGAATAGAAAAAATTTAATAAAAGAATTCTATGAACTTGCTGAAAGTGAAGGCTTTTCTATTATAGATGAATACATAGATGCTACAACAAAGATTAATATTATGTGCCCAAAGGGACATATATATTCGGCAAGGCCAAATGATTTTAAGTCAGGCTATAGATGCCCTGAGTGTCTAAACAAATATGGTGAAAATAAATGTAGAGATGTATTAGATTTATATAACATAAAGTATGAAAGAGAAAGAACGTTTGAAGGGCTTGTAGGTGTAGGAGGAGGGAATCTAAAATTTGACTTATATTTGCCAGAACTAAATATAGTTATTGAAATTCAAGGGGAAGGACATTTTCCAGGAGAAACTATATTACATAAGGGTAATACAATAGAGCATGATAAAATTAAGAGAAAATGGTGTAAGAATAATAATATTACAATGAAAGAAATACCGTATATAACAAGAGGGAAAGGTAATAGTAGAAAAAAAGCATTGGAGAAAATAGAGATTGAAATAAAAAAGTTTTTAGATAAATTTTATAATTAAAAATAGAAAGAAATATTTAAGATAAACTTACTCATCAACAGAGAGTTATAAGGGAGTAAGCTGTTTCTAAATATAATATAAACAATAATCAAAACAAGGGGCATGAAATGAAACTTAAAAAAGGTATATATGAGCAAGTAATATCTGATAAAATACATAAAGAACTTAAAAATAGAGAAAATGAAATAAATATACATAAAGAAGAAATAGAAAAAGAAGAAGCTAAAGTAATACTTTCTAAATACTTAGAAGAAGTAACTAAAAAAAGTTTAAGTTTAATTAAAAATAAAGATATAGACAAGCAAATTGATATATGTAATCAAATAATAAACTATTTATCTAATCAAGTAGAAGATGAAGAAATAAAAGAAAATAATATCCATAAAAATGGAGAAATATTATTAAGTGTAGAAGAAAAACTAAATAAATCTAAAATAAAAAACAATAACATAAGACCGCTAACACCTATATCACAAAGCTACTTATTTACAAATTCTAACAATGAACCAGACTTAACAAGTGAATTAAAAAGAGAAATATCAAGTAGTGACAGTATAGATATATTAGTATCTTTTATAAGATGGAGCGGACTTAGACTTATAAAAGATGAACTAATAGAACATACCAAAACTAAAAAGCTTAGAATAATAACAACTTCATATATGGGAGCTAGTGAATTTAGAGCCATAAAGTTTTTATCAGAACTTCCAAATACAGAAGTAAAAATATCATATGACATACAAAGAACAAGACTGCATGCTAAAAGTTATATGTTTCATAGAAATACAGGGTTTACAACAGCATACATTGGTTCATCAAATATATCAAAAGATGCAATGACTACAGGCCTTGAATGGAACATGAAGGTAAGTGAAAAGGATTCTAAAAATATAGTAGATAAGTTTAAAGCTACATTTGAAAGTTATTTTAATGATGAAGAATTTAAAACTTTTACAGAAGATGATGAAGAAAAGTTAAAAATAGAACTTAAAAAAGCTAGAGTAAATGATTTAAAAAATAATAATGATGATATAGTAAATATTGATGTTAGACCGTATCACTATCAACAAGAAATACTAGATACCTTAAGTGTTGAAAGAGATGTATTAGGACACAATAAAAACTTAGTAGTAGCAGCAACTGGAGTTGGGAAAACTGTTATATCTGCATTTGATTATAGAAACTTTAAAAATAATAACAAAGGTAAAGTAAATAGATTATTATTTATTGCACATAGAGAAGATATATTATCACAAAGTATGAAAACTTTTAGAACAATACTTAGAGATAGAAACTTTGGAGGATTGTATAGTGGTAATTTTACACCAGATAATATAGATCATGCATTTATGACTATACAAACCTTTAACTCTAAAAGATTTGATGAAAATTTAGATAAAGATTTCTATGATTTTATAATAATTGATGAATTTCACCATGCTAGTGCACCAAGTTATCAAAAGTTATTAGCACATTTCAAGCCAAAAGTTTTATTAGGTCTTACTGCAACACCTGAAAGAATGGATGGTAAAGATGTATTAGAATACTTTGATGGAAGAATAAGTAGTGAAATGAGATTAGGTGAAGCTATAGATAAAAAGTTACTATCTCCTTTTCAATATTTTTGTGTAAGTGATGAACTTGATTTAAGTAAACTTAAATGGTCAAGAGGTGGATATGATAACAAAGAGCTTACTAATTTACTTACAGTAGATAAGCTAAATTCTAAGAAAAGAGCAGATTTAGTAATAAAGAGTTTATATGATTATATATCAGATATAGATGAAGTAGTTGGGCTTGGGTTTTGTGTAAGTATAGAACATGCAAACTTTATGGCAAATTACTTCAGTGAAAAAGGAATACCTTCAGTAGCTATAAGTTCTAAAATGACTAAAGATGAAAGAGATGAAGCTAGATTAGGTCTTGTAAATGGAAAATATAAATTTGCTTTCGTGGTTGATTTATATAATGAAGGAGTGGATATACCTGAGATTAATACTATATTATTTTTAAGACCAACTGAAAGTTTAACTGTATTTTTACAGCAATTAGGTAGAGGGCTTAGACTTAGTGATAACAAGGAATGTTTAACAGTACTTGATTATGTTGGACAAGCACATAAAAATTACAATTTCTATGAAAAGTTTTCTTCAATAGCCAAGAAAAAAGGAAAAGCATTAAAAGAAGAAATAGAAAGTGGATTTATAACATTGCCTAAGGGTTGCCACTTACATATGGAAAAGCAAGCCAAGGAATACATATTAAGAAATATTAATTCATTTATAAATAACAAAACAACTATAACTAATAAGATTAAAACCTTTGAAATAGAAAGTGGTAAAAAGTTAAATTTAATAAACTTTATCGAATTTTATAATATAACTCTAAAGGAAATATATAAAACTAAAAATAGCTTTTATAGACTTTGTGTAAATGCAAAAGTTAAAGATGACTTTGTTGATATAGATGAAAAAAATCTAAGTGGTGGGATGCTAAGACTTATAAATACAGACTCTGTAAAGCTTCTTAGATTTTGGATAGATGTACTTGAAAGCTACAAGATAAAAATTAATAAAGAAGATGAAGATATTAGCTTTACTGAAAGTGAAGAAAAAATGTTACTTATGCTACATTACACTTTATACACTAAATCACCTAAAGAACTAGGAATAGATAATACATATGAGTTTTTGCAAAGGTTATATTTAAATAAAGTAATGTATGAAGAGATAATAGAAGTACTTAAATATAATTTAAGTCATATAAAAGTAAAATCTTTAAGTGATGGACTTTACTATGAAAGTAATTTAGAAGTACATTCAACTTATACTAAAGAACAAATACTAGCAGCACTTGGAAAAAATACAATAGATAAGCAATATCCTTTAAGAGAAGGTGTTTTATATATTGAAGATAAGAAAACTGATATATTTTTAATAACTTTAAATAAGGTCAAAAAGCATTTTTCACCTTCTACTATGTATGAAGATTATGCTATAAATGATGAATTATTTAATTGGCAAAGTCAAAGTAGAACAAGTATTGATTCACCTACAGGACAGAGGTATGTAAACCATAGAGATAGTGGTAATAATATATTATTGTTTGTTAGAGAAAATAAAAGTGAAGAAGGAGTAACTTCTCCTTATACTTATTTAGGAGCAGCAGACATTGTAAGTTATAGTGGTAGTAAACCGATAAGTATTGTGTGGAAGCTAAGAAATAAGTTACCTGCAAGTCTTGCGGTAAAAGCAGAAAAAGCTTTATAAAAGTTATTACTAATACCAAGGAAGGATAGATTATGAAGTTTGAAAAAAGCAGATTCCATATAGATTTTGGACCAGTTTCTTTATTTGAAAGAGTAAATTTTAAGATGAAAGATACACATACATTAAGCTTTACAACACATTGTATGAATAGATGCATTGAAAGGAATATACCCAAAAATATAATAGAGGAAATAAAAAAATTTAATACACAAAATTGGAAGCTAGTTACATCTGAAGTACGAAATGATAAAGGAAAATTTATAAATTCTACATGGGAAAAAGTTATTCATGAAAAGAAGTATTGGATAACAATAGGATTTAATGATGTAGTTCAAACCGTTGTTATAAAAGATGGCAAAGGAACTGATAAAGCAATAAGAAATGGAGAATTATATAACTTCGTAGATAAAGTAAATAAAGAACTTATGCTACAAGAAATATAGTTTTACATAGGAAGGGATTTAGTTATGATATTATGGGTTTTAGTTGTTGTGGGGATTTTAATATTAGTTACAGGGGTTTATTTTCTTGCAATAAATTATAGAGATGGAAAGTACATAAAAGGATATGGATTACTTTCTTATCTAGGTTTTGGAATGATGTTACTTGGAGGAATTTTATTAATGGAACCTATATTTATAAGTTTACCAGGAAATCTTTCCAATACAGCACCATGGGGTATAACTATGTGCACTAGTATCATAGTTGGTCAATTACTGCTAAAACCAACATTTTTAAAAAATAAAAAGTAACCAATAAATAAAAAAGTACATTAAATAAATAATTAAGCATCTAATCTAGGTGATTTTATTATGTTCAATAAAACATATGATTTTATAAATATATTTAATTTAGCCAATGATATATGCTGGCGTATCGATAATATAATTCAAACTGTTCATAAAAATAGAGAAACATTTTTATGAACAGTTTTTTTGAGGTGACCTATTTTAGGTCGTTTTTTATAAAGAAGTTTCTTTTAAAACTATATTTTCATTTCTCTCAATTAGAGTTCTAATAGACCATTCATTTTGGAATAACACTACTGGGTTGCTATTTTTATCCTCAACTAATAATGTATCCATTGGCATTGAAAGCTTACCATATTTGGAAAGATCATTTTCAATCCAACGTACATAGCGATAAGGTAGTGAATTCATTAGCATCTCAACACCATATTCTTGTTTTAGACGATATTCTAAAACTTCAAATTGTAAAACTCCAACTACACCTATAATAAGTTCTTCCATACCAGAATTAGGTTGTTTGAATACCTGTATAGCACCTTCTTCTGATAACTGTGTAATACCCTTTACGAACTGCTTTCTCTTAAGAGCATTTTTTGTAGATACTCTTGCAAAATATTCAGGCGCAAATTGTGGTATACCACTGTATTGTAAATTTGATTGCTTTTCACTTAATGTATCACCAATATTAAATATTCCTGGGTCATGTATACCTATAATGTCACCTGGGTAAGCTGTATCTATTATAACACGGTCTTGTGCTACAAACTGTTGAGGTTGAGAAAGTTTTATCTTTTTCTTTCTTTGTACATGATTTACTGTCATACCTTTTTCAAATTTACCAGAGCAAATTCTAAGGAATGCAATTCTATCTCTATGAGATTTATCCATATTGGCTTGAATTTTAAATATAAATCCTGAGAAGTTATCCGAACTAGGGTCAATATCACCTAAATTACTACTACGAGGAGTTGGTGGTGGTGTTATTTCTAGGAACGATTCTAAGAATGGTTCTACACCAAAGTTAGTAAGGGCACTTCCGAAGAACACAGGAGTTAATTCACCATTTAATATTTTATCTAAGTCAAAATTATCTCCAGCAATATCTAAAAGTTCAATATCTTCTAGTAATTTTGAATGAAGAGCATCACCTAATAAAGTATTAAATTTTTCATCAGATACATCTCCAGTTATAGAATTAGCAATAGATTGTCCATGGTTACCATCATCAAATAATTCAACTTGATTTTTATGACGATTAAACACACCTTTAAATTCTTTACCAGAACCAATTGGCCAGTTTACTGGACAAGAACGAATTCCTAAAACATTTTCAATATCTTCAAGTAGCTCGAATGGATCCTTTCCTTGACGGTCCATTTTATTGATGAAAGTGAATATTGGAATTCCTCTCATTTTACAAACATGGAATAATTTCTTTGTCTGATCCTCAACACCTTTAGCAGAGTCAATAACCATTACTGCACAGTCTGCTGCCATAAGAGTTCTATAAGTGTCTTCACTGAAATCTTGATGCCCAGGAGTATCAAGAATATTTATGCAAAAGTTATTATATTCAAATTGAAGAACACTTGATGCAACTGATATACCTCTTTGTTTTTCAATTTCCATCCAGTCAGATACTGCATGTTTTTGAGATCTTCTTGATTTAACTGATCCTGCTTCACGAATGGCACCACCATATAATAGAAACTTTTCAGTTAATGTAGTCTTTCCTGCATCGGGATGGGAAATGATTGCAAAGGTTCTTCTTCTTTTAACCTCGTCAATCAAGTTTAAATTTTGTTGTGTCATTTTTTATCATCCTTTATTTTAATTTTATGATTATATAAATATAAAAAGTTATACTTAATAGTTTTAAAATGAACATAATTTTCTATGTACTATAAAAAACTACAGTCTTTTTGATATTATAACTTTATTTAAAAACTGTCAATATAGAAAGCAACTAAATGCTACATACTGTAATGATTTCTTTGTGAAAATATTATGAAAATAGTTTTACTATTTTACTGTATAACACAAAGTCCTCTTTAAGATTAAGAGGATTTTTTTATATAAAAACTAGACTATATAATGTAGGATGATGATAAGTTGTAAGAATATTCTTAGTATGGTAATATCTTATTTGAAATTTAATAAAATCTAAATAATAAATGAGGATGAGAAATATATGAAACGAATAAATATACTAGAAGAAATATCAGATGGAAAATTATATGACATTGAAGACACAGTAAAAGCAGATACATGTGGTTGCGATGGATGTAGTGATTGTTGTTGTGATGTTGGAGAACTAGTAGTGCTTACACCTTTTGATATATATGAAATTGTGAATTATTTAGGTGTAGGATTTGATGAATTACTAGGAAACAAAATTAAATTACGTGAAAACAACAAAATTTTATTACCATATTTAAATATGCAAGATGATAATAAGAAAAGATGTAGCTTTTTAAACGAAGAAGGGCGATGTACTATTCATGCTAAACGTCCAAATATTTGTCGTTTATTCCCTCTTGGAAGAGTGTACAAAGATGATGATTTTAAGTACTTTTTACAGGTAGGAAATTGCCCTAAAGAAAATTTAAAAGATGTTAAGGTTAAAAAATGGGTAGGAATTGAAAACTATGATGAAAATAAGAAATTTATTTTAGAGTGGCATAAATTTATTAAGGCATTAACTTTCCGTTTAAAGTTTGTAAGAGATGAGAGTGAAATAAAAGAAATAAATGAAATTTTACTAGATGAATTTTATCGTATTAAGATAGATGAAGGAGAGAATTTTTACTTTGTATTTACAAAAAATTTACCTAATATAAAAAATAGATTAGGTGTTATTTAAAAAGAGTATAGAAAAAATAAAGAAGTATAAATAGCAAAGTAACCATTATATATTAATACTATAGTTTTAAAAATAAGACTAAGTATTGAATAATTAAATAATTTAAAATATAGTCCTATAATAAAATAAGAAATCAAGCTTTTAGCGTTAGTTAGGAGCTTAATTTTTTTAAAATACTTTTAATTATTATTATTGAAAGATAAGTTTTCATCTTTTGATTTTCCTAAAATTATTATAGAACGTATATTAATATGTAGCTAGACATAATTGAATATAATAGTGAAGCATAGAGAATATGATTAAAATAAATATTATGTTGAAATAAGCAGAATAAATAACGTTTATATAGGTATATATAGGTGGTAAAATAATTATAAGTATTACAATCTATATTTATTATATGGAGGGATATTATGCTTAAGTATTTAACTAAAGAAGATTTACCAGAGTCTTTAATTGATATTGAAGAAGTAATAGGACTTGATAATGTTAAGGAACTTATAAAATTAGCTGGTGGAAGTAGTGTTTATATACCTAGTGAAAATAGTGTATTAAAACCTATTAGAAATAAGATAATTAGAAAATCTTTTAATGGTAACTATAAAGAGCTATCGAGAAAGTTTGGTATAAGTGAAGTACAAGTTAGAAATATCATCAATTCAAATATAACATATTAAATACAAAGAGGAACGTTTCGTTCCTCTTTACTTGTAAACTTAAAATATAAAAATTTCCTGGTAGGAATATATAGATTATAATTTATATGTTTCGTATTAAAAATAAAATAATAACATATATATAATTAAATATAAAACTAGGGGGGATAATCTATGGAGTATGCTGATTTAGACTGGAAAAACCTAGGATTTAAATATAGAGAAACAGATTATAGTTATATATCTAGATATATAGCTAATGATTGGGATGAAGGTAAAGTAAAACAAAATATACTAAGTATAGATGAAAAAAAATTAGATGTAGATTATATAAAACAGTATTTCGAAGGACTAAAAGCATATAGAAGTAAAGATGGAGATATATACTTATTTAGACCTTATGAAAATATAGTGAGATTAAATAGAAATTGTGAAAAGCTATTAATCCCAAATATACCAAAAGAAAAGTTTATAAAAGCATTAAAAGATGTAGTGAGAGCTAATGAAAGATTTGTACCACCATATGATAGTAAAGCTAGCTTATATATAAGACCATTTATAAGTGAAATATCAAACCAATCAAACCTTAAAATACCAAAAGAATACATATTTTCTATATATGTAACGCCAGTAGGACCTACACCTATGAATCTTTCAAATATTATAATAACCAAAGATAGGAAAAGAATAGATGAAGTCAGTAATAGCACTAAAAGCTTAAAAGATAAAGAACTTATATATATAAATAAAAATAACAAACTTGCAGACATAAATAATATAAATCTTTTTGTTATAACTAAAAATGATGTGTTTGTAAGTTTAAAATCTTCATCAGGACTACCTAGTATAACTAAAAATTCCCTTATGTATATTGCTAAAAACTATTTAAATATGAAGGTAGAAGAAAGAGATATATATTTAGAAGAAATAGATAACTTTTGTGAAATTGGAACTTGTTCTACTAAATATATGATAAAGCCTATAAAAAGTATTATATATGAAGATAAAGAGTATATAGTGCAAAAGAATAAGATTGGACCTATTACTAATGAACTTTATGATATATTAAGAGGAATACAATATAAAGATATACAAGGACCAAAAGATTGGGTCATTAAAGTTTAATTAGAATACTATTAAACTTTGATGTAGTTTATAAATATTATAATATAAAAATAGGGAGCTAAAAACTAGCTCTCTATTTTTATATAACATGGATGGATTTAGATTATTATTAAAAAATAAGAAGATAAAAGGACAAGCTAAATAGTAATTAATAAAAATAGCTTAAGAATAACTTAAAAAATGCATCATAAAATAATTACTAGTAAAGGTAGATTTTTAACTATAATAAGTAATTTCTACAAGGGGGATTTTTTATGAATGTAAATTTAATAGGTGTACCTACAAATCATGGATGTGACAGAAATGGAGCTCAATACGGGCCTAAAAAGCTTAGAGAAGCTAATATAGTAAACATAATGAAAAAAAATAAACTAAGTATATATGATATGGGAGATATCTATGTAGAAGATATTAGAGAGGAAGATAAGTTTTTAAGCGATAAAAATATAAAGTACTATAATAGCATATATAATGTTAATCTAAATTTAGCACACATGGTATATACATCTTTAAATAATAAAGATTTTCCAATTATAATAGGTGGGGATCATAGTATAGCATTAGGAAGTATATCAGGTGCAAGTTCATACTTTAAAAATTTAGGTGTAGTTTGGATAGATGCACATGGAGACTTTAACACAGAAATAATATCAGAAAGTAAAAATTCTCATGGTATGCCTTTAGCTTTCTTATGTGGTTATGGAGATGAAAGATTAGTAAACCTATATAGGCATAAAACTAAACTACATGAAGAGAATGTATTTCATATAGGTGGAAGAGATATAGATATAGAGGAGAGAAAATTGTTAGACAATACTAAAGTTAGTATGTATGACAAAACTAAAATTAATAAATTAGGAATTGAAAAGATAATACATGAAATAATTGAAAAATGTAAAAAACAAAATGTAGATGCAATCCATATAAGTTTAGATATAGATTTTATGGATAAAGATATAGTTAAAGGAACAGGAACAAGAGTTAGTGATGGATATAGCATAGAGGATACAAAACTTATATTAAAAGAACTTATAAGTAGTGGACTTGTTAAATCTATGGATTTTGTAGAATTTAATCCAATATTAGATGAAAACGATGAAACTCTTAATATATGTACGAACTTATTAGAATATACATCTAACTTAATTAAAAAGTTAAAATAAATAAAATAATTACAGATATATAAGTTATAAATAAGAACGATTTGTAGATAGATGCAATAGTATAGTAAGGGGTGAAGATATGACAAAAGCATATTATTGTCCTTACTGTAAAAACAGACTACAAGTAAAAACTTGTTGAGGTGGAGCCGAATATAGTTGCAGGTTCTGCAATAAGATAATTGAAAATGCTTATGTTTTGACAGAGGAGAAGTTAAGAGAAGAATTAGATAAAAAAGATAAATAAGTGTATAAATAATAAATAAAGCTACCTAATATTAGCTAAATTATAGGTAGCTTTATTTATTGTTTATTTTAAGCTCTAAAACTTCTTTTTAAAGATAAATTGACAATATTATATAAAAATATACCCACAAATAAGTTTATAATACAAGTAGGTAGTACTACTGTTAAAAATAAAGGTAAAAATGGAGCAGGAAGTCCTACGATAGCTTTAGCAGAGATTAAAAATATTGTACCACTAACTAAAGTGCCAAAAGGTAGTATAATCATAGCTAATACACTTTCTTTTTTACTTTTAAGAAATTTATCTAAAAGCTTTATTTTATAAAACATAAACATTAGTAAATATATAAAATTAGCAGTTATAACTTTATCTAATAAATTTGGTATTTGACCACCTGGAAACTTTGTAGTTAAAGCTGTAAATATTCCAGTGACAATTGCAGATATTACACAAGTTTTATAATCATCTTTATTAAGCATCATTACTATAAATAACATAGCGAGTGCAAAATCAGGTTGCATAGGTAAACCTAAAGTAGGGGTGATTTGATGAAGTATTAAACCTATAGCTAAAAGTATTGAATTTGTTGTTATTTTTTTTGTTTTCATAAACGAAAAACCTCCTAAATTTTGATATTTTAATAAAATCTAACCAATGAGTGTTATTATCACAATCAATCTTTCATACCATAGAAATCACCTCCTTAAATGTATTTGTATATAAAATTTTATTTTATAAAATAAAAAAACTCCGTCCTAAATAAATAGGACGAAGTTTTCTCCGCGATGCCACCTAAATTGCAATTTATATACAGTGTGATATCAAATATAAATATATTTAACATAACACTAAATATAAAAATGCCTCTTAAATCAAGTACTAACATACTCTACCTTCTATAACGTGAAGGACACGGTAAATAGTACTCTCTAAATAGATTTCCCTTTACTCCTCAAAGGCCCATTCATTAAGTTTTTTCATGCTAAGATTCCACCGTCCCTAGCTCTCTATAACGAACCTAAACTTAACTACTACCCCTTATCAATGGATTAATATTTATTTATATTATGATATTAATAATTTTAAAATTTGTCAATATGAAAAAATAATTATGTAAAAAAAATAAGTTATATAAGAAATATATTTAATGTAAACCTAAAATAAAAAATAGGTTGACGTAAATGGAAAAGTAAACTACTATATAATTAGTACCAGGTAATAAAAGGAGAATACAAAATGTTATATGAAATGACAAATAAAATAAAAAATGGATATTTAATAAATAGAAAAGAAGCAATAAAACTATTAGACTATGACTTTGAAAGTTTAGGAAAGTTTGCAAATGAAATAAGAGAATATTTTTTACAAAATGAATTTGATATTTGCTCAATAGTTAATGGTAAAAGTGGAAAATGTAGTGAAGACTGTAAGTTCTGTGCACAGTCATCTTATCATACTACAGATATAGAAGTTTACCCATTAAAAGATACAGACTACTTTGTAGAAGATGCAAAATATCATAAAGATAGAGGTATAAAAAGATATTCAATAGTAACATCAGGAAAAAAATTAAGCAATATAGAAATAGATAAAATAGTAAACTCCTATAAGGCTATAAACAAATATGTAGACATAAAAACATGCGCATCACATGGTTTACTTAGTAAAGAAGATTTAAGAAAACTTAAAAAAGCTGGTGTCAAAAGATATCATAATAATTTAGAAACATCAAGAAATTACTTTGACAATATATGCACAACACACACTTATGAGGAAAAAATAAAAACTATAAAAGACGCACAAAGTGTAGGACTAGAAGTTTGTAGTGGAGGTATATTTGGTCTTGGAGAAAGTGAAATAGATAGAATTGATATGGCTTTTGAGATTAGAGATTTAGGGATAAAGTCGATACCACTTAATGCACTAGATTATATAAAAGGAACAAAAATAGATAGTAAATCTATTGAGGAAGAAGACTTTTTAAAGATGGTAGCTATATATAGATTTATAAACCCAAGTGCCCAAATAAGATTAGCAGGTGGTAGAAATTTACTAACAAACTATGGAGAATTAGCTTTTAAATGTGGTGCTAATGCTACTATAAGTGGTGATTTATTGACAACTTGTGGAAATAGCATAGCTGATGATATAAAAATGATAGAAAAATTAGGATTTGAAGTTAGATAATTTAAAAGATTGGATGATAAATATGGGAAAAGGTATATTTGTAATAGGAACTAACACAGACATAGGAAAGACTTTTGTAAGTGGAGCTATAACTTATAAATTAAAAAAACATAATAAAAATGTAATAACATATAAGCCAATACAAAGTGGAGGTATAGAAGAAAATATAAAAATAATACCGCCAGATATTAAATATATAAGAGATATTTGTGACTTAGATATAGATTACAATACTATGAATACTTACTGTTTAAAAACAGAGGTATCACCTCATTTAGCGTGTAATATAGAAAATGTATATATAAATAAAGAAAACATAATAAATCATTATAACAAACTTTTAAAAACATATGATTATGTTGTAGTTGAAGGTGCTGGAGGTATAGTTGTTCCAATAACTAATGATTATTTTTTATATGACCTTATAAAAGACTTAAATATGGATGTAGTAATAGTAGCAAATGCATCTGTTGGAACTATAAACCATAGTGTATTAACCTATGAGTTTTTAAAGTCTAAGAATATAAAATGTAGAGGAATATTTATAAATAATTACAATAATCAGTTTTATGAAGATGACAATATAAAAATGATAGAAAAAATAACCAACCTTAAGGTACTAGGTATTTTAAATAAAATTAAAGAGTTTAATAAAGAAAGTATATGTAAAGAATACGACAAACTTGATTTAGAAAATATACTTTCATTGTTTGAGTAAAAATTGTATTAAACATAGATGATTTTTATAAAAGTAAGGGAGAAAAAGTATGAGTATGAAAAAACTTCAAGAAAAAGATTTAAAATATATATGGCATCCTTGCTCTCAGATGAAGGACTATGAAACTTTTAAACCTATAGTAATAGAAAAAGGTAAAGGAGTATTTTTAGAAGATGTAAATGGAAAAAAATATTTAGATGCAGTTTCATCTTGGTGGGTAAATTTATTTGGTCACTCAAACGAAAGAATAAATAAGGCTTTATACAATCAAGCAAACACTTTAGAACATACCATATTTGCAAATTTTAGCCATAAACCAGCAATAAATCTATGTGAAAAAATTATAAATATAACTCCAGATAGATTAGATAAAGTATTTTTTGGAGACAATGGATCTTCAGCTATAGAGATATCTTTAAAGTTAAGCTTTCAATATCATCAACAAATAGGAAAGTGCAAAAAAACAAAGTTTGTAAAAATTAGTGATGCTTATCATGGAGAAACAACAGGAGCTTTAGCAGTTTCTGATATGGATTTATACAGTAAAATATATAAACCAATGTTAATTGATACTGTAAAAGTAGAAGGACCAGATTGTTTTAGATGTAAGTTTGATAAAAATAGAGACACCTGTAATGCAGAGTGTTTTATAAATATGGAAAATACTATAAAAGAAATTCATGAAGAAGTAAGTGCAATAATAGTAGAACCTATAGTTCAATGTGCGGCAGGAATGAAGATATATTCACCTAAGTATTTAGTTCATCTAAGAAAATTATGCGATAAGTATGATATAAATCTAATAGCTGATGAAATAGCAGTAGGTTTTGGGCGTACTGGTAAAATGTTTGCTTGCGAGCATAGTGATATTTCACCAGATATAATGTGTTTATCAAAAGGACTTACAGCAGGTTATATGCCACTATCATTAGTTTTAATGAGTAACAAAATATATAATGCTTTTTATGATGAATATAATACAATGAAGGCATTTTTACACAGTCATAGTTATTCAGGAAATGCACTAGGATGTAGTGTAGCAGTTGAGACCTTAAAAATATTTGAAGAAGAGAATGTATTAGATAAAAATAAAGATAAAAGTGATTATTTAAGAAAAAAGGTGGAAAGTGTATTAAATGATATACCATATGTTGGTGAGTACAGACAAATAGGTATGATAGGTGCTATAGAATTAGTTAAAAATAAAGATACTAAAGAGCCATTTGAAAGTGAAAAAAGAGTAGGGTACAACATATATCAAAATGCCTTAGAAAAGGGAGTTTTACTTAGAGCTTTAGGAAATATAATATACTTTATGCCACCATATGTTATAAGCAAAGAAGAAATAGACTTTATGGTAGAAGTAGCTAGAGATAGTATAATAAAATACTTTAAGGAAAATCCAGTTATTGATAAGGAGATATAATATGAACAATAAAACTAGAGAAATAACACTAGTAGCATTATTATCAGTAATAATAGCAATATCAGGAACCTTTAAATTACCAGGAATTATACCAGGAACAGAATTTCAAATGTCAGCACCAATTGCTATAGGTATATGTTCTACTTTTGGATTTAAAAGATATATAAGTGCAGGAATAATAGCTAGTATGATAAACCTTATTATGGGAACTCATACAATTTTAAATGTAATAGTAGCTATGATATTTAGAATAGTAGCAGGTTCACTAATAGGTATTTTAGGTAGCAATACAATAGTAGTATCAACAGCAGGTATAGTAGGTACAGCAGTAGGTAGAGTAGTAATGGTAATCATTACAGGTACACCATTTAAAGTATTACTTTTATCGGCACTACCTGGTATGATTTATACATTATTGTCTTCATATTTTGTATATAAAATAATAGAAAAAATAGTAAAAGTAACACCTTATAAGTCATTTATAAAAAAGTATGATAAAAAAGAAAATACAGTAGTAAATATTAAAGAAGAATTAGTATAAACCTATAAAAATAAATTAGAAATTAGTAAATCATAAACTAAAATAGTTTAAAAATATAAAATGCTATATTCAGAATTAATATTTTATCTGAATATAGCATTTTAATTATAACTCTAAAATCATATAAAGGATGATAACAAATGAATTTATATAGTATAAAGATGAGAGGGTCAAAAGAGCATAATCATATATCTGGAGCTGAAAGTATAGTAAGTGAAAAAGATTTACAAAATGCAGTTGGTGTTTTAATAAAAAGAGCATTAACTCATTCAAAAGGAAAAAGTGATTTTATTAATATAAAAATAGAAGAGGTTAAAAAAGAAGAAATAAAATATATAGATCCACTTAATGTTACAACTTTAAATACTAAAAATAAAAAAGAAAGCTATGAGTTTTTATATAATACTTTATTAAAATTAAACATAAATAGTAAAAATGCTATATATATT
>NZ_JBDPHA010000016.1:0-58153 GCF_039841805.1 Romboutsia sp. 1001216sp1 | reverse complement strand
AAGTAAATCGCTCGACTTGCATGTGTTAGGCACGCCGCCAGCGTTCATCCTGAGCCAGGATCAAACTCTCAAATATAAGTTTTCCTGCTCAGACTATCATTATCTGAATATCTGGCTTGGTTTGTTTTCAATTCTTTAAGAATCAGTTATATAAATTAACCTACTGTTTAATTTTCAAAGTTCATTTTAAGCGACTGTGTCGGCGCTTACTTTTTTATTTGCCCTTTTCTTAAGGACAAGTATAACTATACCACTTTGAAATTATTTAGTCAACAGTTTTTTATTATTTTTTTATTTATATAAATTTCATACCTCTCTTCTTGTTTTTAAGTTAACACATGCCTCTTTAAATTTAAAAAATAATACTATAATCAAATTATATTACTTTAATAGGACATTCAATAGGTGGTGCTATATGCATTAGGTATATGTCTAGATACAATAGATATGAGGTATCAAAGCTTTAAAACCCTTATTTAGTTCCTTTAGAGGAAGGGAAGAAGGTGGAGATAGAGCCTTCTATGAATCAAGAGATATAATAAATAATGATCTGGAAGGGTTTATAAAACAAACTACAAAACAAACTATTTTAATATATAAATAATAATCATTATGTATTAAGTTTTATCTATTTATAAATTAACATAAAGTATAATTTCTTTTCAAAAAAAGAGTAGAATACTCTACTCTTTTACTTTGATTTTAACTCAATCCAAGCTCTATCATATAATTTTATTTTGTCATCTAAATCTATAAATGTCTCGCATTTATCCAGTAACTTTTTAGGTGGATATGCAACTGGATTTTCAGTTGTTTGTTCATCTAATAGCTCTATTGCTCCCGTATTAGGTATAGAATATCCAATATATTCAGCATTTTGCTTAGCATTTTCAGGTTCTAATAAAAAGTTAATAAACATTTCAGCTTCTTTCTTATTTTGTGCTGTTTTGGGTATGCACATAGCATCTACCCATTTATTAGTTCCCTCTTTTGGTATTGCATAAGCTAAGTTAGGATTTTGTTCCATTAAGGTAACTGCATCTCCAGAATAAATTATTCCCATAGCAACTTCTTCGCCTAATAATCTATCTTTACCTTCATCATTAACATATGCTAAAACTAAATCTTTTTGCTTCATAAGAAGTTCTTTTGCTTCTTCTATTTCTTTTGGATTTGTAGTATTCATACTGTATCCAAGTTTTTTTAATGCTATTGCCATAGTATCCCTAACTGAGTCAAACATCATTATGTTTCCTTTATATTTTGGATCCCATAATATGTCCCAGCTATCAACAGGCTCTTTTACCATTTTCTTATTATATAATATTCCAAATGTTCCCCACATATATGGTACGCTGTACTCATTATCTGGATCATATACTGGATTTAAAAAACTCTTATCTATATATTTCATATTTGGTATATTTTTAAAGTCTATCTTTTGAAGTAAGTCCTCATTTCTCATTTTCTCAACCATATAATCTGAAGGGAAAACTAAGTCATAATTAGTACTTCCACTTTTAACTTTCTGATACATCATCTCATTTGTATCATAAGTCTCATATAATACATCTATTCCAGTTTCTTTTTCAAACTTAGCTATAAGATCTTCGTCTATATAATCCCCAACATTGTATACATTAAGTACTTTTGTAGAATCTGTAGAACTTTTACATCCAGTTAATGCTACTGAACTTATTATACCTATAGTTAAAAGCGATATTATCTTTTTTCTTATTTTCACTATTTGTCACTCCCTGCTACTATAGATTGTTTTTTATTTGATATTAAAAGCAATATTAATACTACTGTAAACATTATAGTAGATAAAGCATTTATTTCTGGTTTTATACCTCTTCTTGCCATACCATATATTTCTATAGAAAGATTACTAACTCCATTTCCTGTATTAAAGAAACTAATTATAAAGTCATCTATTGACATCGTAAATGCAATTAAAAATCCTGATATTATTCCTGGTTTTATTTGAGGAAGTATTACTTTCCTAAGTGCATACATAGGTGTAGCACCTAGGTCCATTGCTGCTTCTTCTATGTTTTGTGGCATCGACCTAACCTTAGGAAGAACCGACAATATTACATATGGTATACTAAACATTATATGAGCTAATAACATAGTTGTAAAACCAAACTCTATGTTTAAAAAAGCAAATAAACTCATTAGAGCTACTGCTGTTACTATATCTGGGTTTAGCATAGGAAGATAGTTTACATTTAACATTACCTTTCTTCCTCTTGTTCTCATCTTTTGTATTCCTATTGCACTTATAGTTCCTACTATAGTTGCTATTATAGATGAAATTAAAGCAACTATTATAGTGTAGTATAGTGCACTCATTATATTCTCATCATGTATTAATCTTTGGTACCACTTAAACGTAAATCCACTCCAGTGAGCCATTGATTTAGAATCATTAAATGAAAATACAACTAGTGCAAATATTGGTGCATATAAGAATAAGAATACCAAAAACAAATATACATTAGATATTACTTTCTTTAACTTTAAAATAATAACCCACCGCCTTCTTTATCTGATTCATCATCAACTTTAGACATTACTGCCATTGATATAAGTATTACTATCATCATAAATATAGAGACTGCTGAACCAAAGTTCCAATCTCCTACAACAGTAAATTGTTGTTCTATTAAATCACCTATTAACATAAATTTACCACCACCAAGTAATCTTGATATAGCAAATGTTGTTACAGATGGCATAAATACCATTGTTATTCCAGAAACTACGCCTGGCAAACTTAATGGGAATATCACTTTGGTAAATACTTGGAAACTATTTGCTCCTAAATCTCTTGCAGCATTTATTAAATCATTATCCATCTTAGATAAAGATGTATATATAGGTAAAACCATAAATGGTAAGAAATTATAAACCATTCCAAGTAATATTGCTACATTAGTATATAATATGCTAACAGGTTCTATTCCAAATATTCCTAATAAATAGTTTAAAAGTCCATTTTTACCAAGTATAGCAACCCATGCATAAGTTCTTAATAAAAAGTTCATCCACATAGGAAGTATAAATAATAATATTAATGTTCCTCTTCTATTTACATTTGCTTTTGATATTAAATATGCTACTGGGTATCCTACTAAAAGACATATAATTGTAGATATTCCAGCTAATGTTATCGATCTAAAAAATACTTTAAAATAAATAGGGTCCATCAATTCTTTGTAGTTAGCTAAAGAAAACACTCGACCATTATCTGTTTCTATAGTAAAACTAAAAACAAATACTAGTATTAAAGGGATTACAATAAATATTGCACTCCATACTATATATGGATATGCTAGTATAGATTTTTTATTTTTCATAATTAATTTTGCTCTTTTCTCATTATATGGATATCTTCTGGATATATATCCATTCCTAATTCTGATCCAACTTGTGCATTTTTAGTATTATGAAGAATCCATTTTCTATCATTTTCTTTAACTTCTATTTCATAATGAACACCCTTAAATATACTAGATGTAACTGTCCCTTTTAACATTGAATCCTCTGGATTTACCATTTTTATATCTTCTGGTCTTATTACTACTTCTATATTTTCATTTTTTTCAAACCCTTTGTCTACGCATTCAAATACTTTACCGCAAAATTCAACTTTATAATCTTCTAACATAATTCCATCAAATATATTACTTTCTCCTATAAATCTTGCAACAAATGAATTTTTAGGTTCATTATATATATCTTCTGGTGTTCCCATTTGTTGTATCTTACCTTTGTTCATTACAACTATAGTATCTGACATACTAAGAGCTTCTTCTTGGTCATGAGTTACAAATATAAAAGTTATTCCCAACTTCTTTTGCATTCTCTTTAATTCTATTTGCATCTCTTGTCTTAGCTTTAAATCTAATGCCCCTAAAGGTTCATCTAATAATAATAATTTAGGTTCATTTACTAATGCTCTAGCAATAGCAATTCTTTGTTGTTGCCCTCCACTTAGTGAATCAACCTTTCTATTTTCTTTTCCTTCTAATGCCACTAATTTTAACATTTCTTTTACTTTTTCATCTATTTTATCTTTAGGCATTTTCTTTATCTTAAGTCCAAATGCTATATTTTCATATACATTCATATGAGGAAACAATGCATATTTTTGGAAAACTGTATTTACAGGTCTTTGGTATGGAGGTATTTCATTAATCTCTTTTCCTTCAAATAATACACTACCTTCATCTGCCTGCTCAAACCCTGCTATTATTTTAAGCGTTGTAGTCTTACCACATCCACTTGGACCTAGTAACGTTAAAAATTCATTTTTCTTTATATCTAAAGATAAATCATCCAAAACTTTTAAATCATCATATTGTTTTGATAGATTTCTTAATTCAATTATATTTTCACCCAATTATTAACACCTCTTTCCTAGAATGATGGAGGAGTTGATACCCAAATCACTTTTGCAGTAGTTTTTCCTGCATTTGATATGTAGTGATTAGCTCTTGGCTTAAAGTAAAAACTCTCTCCTTTTCTTACTTTATTATATTTATCTCCTATATGAAGGTATATGGCTCCTGAAAGAACATAGCCAAACTCTTCACCTTCATGTGGCTTTTCTTCCTTATACCTACCGCCTGGTTCTAGAGTTACTATTACAGGCTCCATTTCATTTTTTTGTGAATTTGGAACTAACCATTTAAATGTATATTTAAGATCTTCATCTTCTGTCTCAAACATATCATCCTTTGTAAAACAAATTCTTTCATCATCTATTTCATTAAAAAATTCTCTCAAGTTTGTTCCTAATATTTCTAATATATCTATAAGTGTAGCTATGGATGGTGAAGTTAAATTATTTTCTAATTGAGATATAAATCCTTTTGATAATTCACATCTATTAGCTAATTCTTCTTGAGTCAATTGCTTTTCAATTCTCATTCTCTTTATTTTCTCACCTATATCCATCTTTCCACCTCCTAATTTTCATATTTTTAGTAAACATATTGTTTAAAATACCTAAACATCAAAGTTTATTATATAAAACTTCTATATATAATTCAATAGTTTTTTTAATTTTTTCATTTTTAAAGCATTACATATAAATCAAGTATTTTACTGGTTTTATATGTAAAATACCTCTACATTTGTTTATATTAATATTCATAAAGTTTAGTATCTCTAACTCACTTTTATAATCTAAAAAATTTTAACTCTTTTATATTTTTTATTTTTCTTAAAGTATATATATCATCTATTTTCCTTAAATTTGTAAACCCTATACTAATGTAAAATAAAATCGCATAAATAATTTAGATTAAAATAAAAACAAAAAAATAAGGCTTAACTAAGCCTTATTTTTTTTTATTTTATTTACAACTAGTCCTAATAATGCTACTAGTACTAAAGCAATATATCCTAAACTACCTGTATCTCCTGTTTGAGGATTAAAATTATCGTTTATCTCGATTTTATTAGGTTGATGTAAACTACTTGGTTTATTCGCGCTTACAATACTATTTGAGCTTACACTACTTTCATTTGACCCTGATTTATTTTCAGTCTGATTGTTATTTGTATCATTTTTAATAGAATCTAGTAAAACGGTAACTATCCTTTTTACAGTAGTAGTATTTCCATCACTGTCTGTTACCGTATATATTAATTCATATTTACCTGGCTTATTGACATCTACATTTCCTGTTATCTTAATATCCTTAGTTATATTACCATCCTCAGTATCTGTAGCAGTTACTCCAGCCATTGGATCAAATTCCGTTCCTTCTCTTATACTTACATTATCAGCTCCAGTTATTACTGGTTTATAATTACTTTTTACTGTAACTGTAATTGTCTTAGTAGCTGTCGCTCCTTTACTATCTGTTACTTCATATTTAACTGTGTAAGTACCTATCTTATTTGTGTTAACTGTATCTTCCACTACTTTAATTTTATCAGTAATATTGCCATCCTCTTTATCATTAGCAGTTACCCCTGTTAATGGATTAAACTTTTCTCCAACATTTATTATCCTGTTCTCTGCATTTATCGTTGGCACTGCATTTATTTCTACCATTTTAGGATTAACTATAATCACTCTTTTTACAGTAGTAGTATTTCTATCACTGTCTGTTACCGTATATATTAATTCATATTTACCTGGCTTATTAACATCTACATTTCCTGTTATTTTAATATCTTTAGTTATATTACCATCTTCAGTATCTGTAGCAGTTACTCCAGCCATTGGATCAAATTCCGTTCCTTCTCTTATACTTATATTATCAACTCCAGTTATTACTGGTTTATCATTACTTTTTACTGTGACTGTAATTGTTTTAGTAGCTGTTGCTCCTTCATTATCTGTTACTTCATATTTAACTGTGTAAGTACCTACCTTATTTGTGTTAACTGTATCTTCCACTACTTTAATTTTGTCAGTAATATTTCCATCTTCTTTATCATTAGCAGTTACTCCTGTTAATGGATTAAACTTTTCTCCAACCTTTATTGTTTTATTCTCTGCATTTATCGTTGGTGCTTTATTTACTATAAGTTCGATTGGTTGAATTACATTACCTGAAAATTCAGCATTACATTTACCAATATTTACATTCTTTGAAAAAGAGTAATTTTCACTATTAACATTTATATCTTTCCATAAGATTTTGTTAGTATCTTTATTATATAATCCATTTTCAGAAATATTTGATGGTTCTATTTTATTTCCTTTTTCATCTACTATTATGTCATCAATTTCTATTGACCCCAATTGCTTTACTTTTTTTGATTTTAATTTTATATTTTGGTTATCTAATTGTAAGTAATTTAAATGGTTCAAACTAGCTAAAGGAGTTATATTGCTTATTTGATCATTGTTTAATTTTAAAAAAATCAGTTTATTTAGATTAGCTATAGGACTTATATCACTTATCTTATTATCTGCTAAATCTAAAATAATTAACTTAGATAATCTCTCTAAGATGTTTATATCACTTATTTGGTTATTAGCTAAGTGCAAGATAGTTAATTTAGTTAAATTTGATAAAGGAGTTATATCACTTATTTGATTATTATTTAAATTTAAAAAATCTAAATTAGTCAAATTTTCTAAAGAGTTTATGTCATTTATCTCATTATCACTTAAATATAATCCTGCTAATTTAGTCAATCCTCCTATAGAACTTATATCACTTATGTGATTGTAAGACAAATGCAAGCCATGTAATTTAGTTAAGTTTGACAAAGGAGCTATATCACTTATTTGATTGTGATTTAAATATAAATAATTTAAATTAGTTAATTTTGATAAAGGGCTTATATCACTTATTTGATTTTCAGTTAAGCGCAACGTAACTAAATTAGTTAGATTTGATATAGGACTTATATCGCTTATTTGGTTATTAGTTAAGTCAAAAGTAGATAAATTAGTTAATTTAGTTAAATTTGATACATAACTTATATCACTTATTCGATTATTAGCTAAATCCAAATCAGCTAAATTAATTAAATTTAATACAGGACTTATATCACTTATTTGATTTCTAGCTAAGTTCAAAGTAACTAAATTAGTTAATTTTGATATAGGACTTATATCACTTATTTGATTATTGGTTAAGTGCAAAATAGTTAATTTAGATAAGTTTTTTATAGGACTTATATCATTTATTTGATCTCCATCTAAGTATAAGTAAGTCAAATTCACACAATATTGCAGCCCTTCTAAATCTGATATTTTTGAATCAATTACAGTTAATCTTTTTAATGACTCTAATTCAGACTTACTTATATCTGCATCCAAATCTTTCTTTCTTAACTGTTTATTTATTGCTCTTTTTAAATTTATATCTTTAATATCAATTATTTTACTTTCTTTAAACTTTTCATCTACAGATTTAGCATCGCTATTTACTATAGGTTTATTTTCAATTTTTAAATTATTATCTTTAATTTCATTTTTAGTATCTATACTTTCTGTGTTAGAAATTTCTGTAGATGGCTCATTTTTTTTATCTATAGAAATTGGATCTAAATGTTCTTCTTTATTCAAACCAATTCCAGTTGTATCTTTATTACTAGACTCTATTTCATCTGCTAGTACATTTACCATCATTGATTGTATAGTTACTGTTGTTGTAATTACTAATACAAATGTCTTTTTAATATTATTTTTTTTGCTCATTAGATTTTTCCCCCCTTTATTTAATTAAGATTCAAATAAAAGTTTTATTAAATAGAACATTATAAAATAATGGAAATTATTGCTACTTACCATTCTTACCCCTAAAAACTTTTTAAAATCAAATTTCAAAAAATAAAATTATTGATACCTAATATTCATATATAGATTTATAATACTTAAATTCATATGAAAATTAGTATAGGTTTAAAAAATTTCTCTATTGGTTAAATAATCATCTAAAACCCAGTTGTACAATTTTTTATACCATTTAATGAAATATAAATACTTAAAATATAATTTTAATTAATAAAAAATAACACCTCATATGAGGTGTTATTTTTTATACTAACTTATAATCTTTTGGATCTAACTTACTTGCTGAGTCTTTATCTAAGATTAATACTATATCATTATGAAATTGTAATATTGATGCTGGTACTTCTGGTAAAACTTTTCCGTAAACTGTATTGTATATAGCTTCTGCTTTTCCTTCCCCTGATGCTAAAAGCATTATTTTTTTAGACTTAAATATTGAACCAGTCCCCATAGTTATAGCCTTTTTAGGTACCTCATCTATGCTATCAAAAAATCTTGCATTAGCTTCTATTGTACTTTCCTTTAAATTAACTAGATGAGTTCCTCTTTCAAAGTTTATTGTAGGTTCATTAAATCCTATATGGGCATTGTGACCTATACCTAACACTTGTATATCTACTCCTCCAGCTTCCTTAATAGCCTCATCATAGTTTTTGCATTCTTTTTCTATATTATCAGTCATACCATTTGGTATATGTATATTTTCTTCTTTTATATTTATATGATTAAATAAATTTTCTCTCATAAAATAGTCATAACTTTGCTCATTAGATTTTGGAAGTTCAAAGTATTCATCTAAATTAAATGTTTTAACTTCAGAAAAGTCTATAAGACCTTCTTCATACATACTTACTAATTCTTTATACATTCCTATTGGAGTACTTCCTGTAGCTAATCCTAAAACAGAATCTGGCTTTAGTGTTAATTGACTCGCTATCATTTGTGCAGCTTTTTTACTCATTTCATTGTAATCTTTACATACTAATATTCTCATGATAAATTATCCCCTCATCTATTTTTTGTATATTACTTTTCCACAGTTTATAGTCATATGACAGTTTATATCCTTATCAAATATAGCTATATCTGCATCCTTTCCTATTTCTATACTACCCTTTTTGTTATCTATGCCTATTGACTTGGCAGGGTTTATTGATGCTAATTTTATAACTTTTCTCATATCTAAATTAGTATTATTCATAAAATTGTAAACCATCTTATTAAGAGGCATAACACTTCCTGCCAAACTTCCACTTTCTAACCTTGCTTGATTACTTTTAACAATGACCTTTTGACCACCTAAAGAATATTCTCCATCTTCTAATCCACCAGCTTCTATTGAATCCGTTATAAGAATTATCTTATCTTCACCTTTATTATTCAAGATAAATTGGAATAAATCCTTCATTATATGTATCTCATCAGCTATTACCTCACAATATACATTAGTTGTAAGAGCAGCTCCAACAACCCCAGGATTTCTATGATTTAGTCCGCTCATTCCATTAAATGTATGTGTTATATTACTCGCTCCCATATTTATAGCTTCTTTTGCTTCATCATACGTAGCTTTACTATGACCTATTGATAAAACTATGTCTGTGTTAGCTTTAATTTTTTTTGTAAATTCCATATCTACATCTTTTTCTGGCGCATAAGTTATTATCTTTATTACATCCTTGTATTTTTCTATAAATTCATAAGTTGGAGCAACTATAAATTTTTCATTTTGAGCTCCTTTATAATCTTTATTTATAAATGGCCCTTCCAAATGAGTCCCTATAATTTGGGCCCCTTTAGTATCTTTATCCATATATTTCTTTATAGTGTCTATGGCATTTGTTATACTCTTTTCATCCATAGTCATTGTTGTTGGTAAAAATGAACTTACACCATGTCTTGCTATGGATTTAGCTATCGTACAAATAGCATCATCAGTGCCATCCATTGTATCTTTTCCCATGTTGCCATGTATATGTATATCTATTAATCCAGGACATACATAATTTCCATTGGCATCTATTATTTCACAATCTTTTGGTGCTTCATTAACTATATTGATTATCTTCTCATTAAATACTAGTACTTTATTTTCTAATATTTGATTTTCTAAAACTATTTTTCCATTAACTATACATTTCATACTTATCACCCCTACTCACTTAATATTAACTCATATTGATACTTATCACTTCTAAATATAGATATTGTATATTCTATTGGCTTACCTTCAGTATTATATGAATTTCTTTGAAGCTTAAGTGCTAATGATCCTTCTTCTGTATCTAATATATTAGATTCTTCTTCTGATAAAATCACTGGCTCCATAGTCTGCCTAGCTTTTGTTATCTTATAGTTATAGTTTTCACTTAGCATTTTATATAACGAATTATTATCTAACATCCCTTTAGTAAAACCTTTGCACATTTGCTCCGACAGATAGACAGTTTCTATACCAAATGGCTCTCCATCTGTATACCTTAGTCTAACTACCTTATATACATTAGTCTTTTCATCTTTTATGTTTAATTTATTTTTTATTAAGTCACTTGGTACTTCCATTTCAAAAGATAGTATATCAGTCCTTATGTTTATACCCTTTTCTTTCATTACATCTGTAAATCCTTTTACATTTGAGAACTCATATTTTTTCTTTTCCTTAGCAACAAATGTACCTTTACCTTGTACTCTATATAATATTCCTTCACTTACAAGACCCATAATCGCCTTATTGACAGTCATGCGACTTACATTTTGTCTAGAACAAAGCTCTCTTTCAGGTATTATAGCGTCTCCTTCTTTTAATTCTCCATCTTCTATCATTTTTCTAATTATAGAACTTAATTGTATGTGAAGTGGAGTGGTAATATTTTTATCTACTATTTCCATATTTTTCACCACTCTTTTTATGTTGTAATATTTATTTTGGTATATACCAATTGTACTTTATTTCTATCTATCTATTCAATAGTTTATTTAAAATTTGCATAAAATATTTTTAAGTATATACAATGACAAATTTTAAATAATTCATTATACGATAAAAATAATGTTTTTGCATCATGTTCTTTATATGTTATATGTAATATTTTATTTAACATGTGTGCTTTCTATGGTATTATATTAAGATACACTATTAAACTTACATATTTTAATTTTAATAAAAGCATAGTATTTAATTATTTTAATCGTATATATTAAATCAAAATTTAAGGAGATGATAAAACTTGATAAAAATAGGTGATTTCAATAAACTTGAAGTTAAGAGAGAAACAAGCTTTGGTTATTTTTTAGATGGAAAAACATCTAATTCAAAGGATGATATTTTACTTCATAAAAGATTTATAGGACATAACAAAATAGAACTTGGAGATGTAGTAAATGCATTTATCTATATAGATTCAGAAGGTAGACGTACAGCTACACTTATACCTCCTAAAGGTAAAGTAGATGAAATATGCTACTTAAAAGTTGTTGCTCACACTAAAATAGGTAGCTTTATAGATATTGGACTTCCAAAAGATATATTAGTTCCTTTTAAAGCTAAAACTTACGATTTAGAAAAGGGGAATAGATATTTATTCAATATATATCTTGATAAAACAGGTAGGCTTGCTGCTACGACAGATATAGATAGTTTATTAACAACAGACCACAGTTATAATATAGGAGATACAGTTTCTGGTATAGTTTATGGATTCCAAACTAATAATAGCGCTATGGTATGTGTAGATAATAAATATGCTGCAGTTATACTTGCTAATGAATACTTTACAGATTTAAAACATGGAGATAAACTTGAAAATCTAAGAGTTATAAAGATTTATGAAGATGGAAAGTTAGGACTTACTCCTAGACAAGAAAGAAAAAATGAACTAGATTCTCTTGAGTCTCAAATAATAGATTATTTAAAGAGTAATGATGGTCATATGAATTTTAATGATAAAAGTTCTCCAGAAGATATATCAAAAGAATTTAAAAGCAGTAAGAAAAACTTTAAACGTGCTCTTGGAGTACTAATGAAAAAAGATTATATATATCAAAATGAAAATGGAACATATTTAAAATAAAAATATAAAAAATGGAGTTTACTTAATTGTAAACTCCATTTTTTATTAGATTCTATTAACTTTAGTTTTTATAGCAGCTTTTTTAACAGCATTTGCTACATTATTAGTAACATCTTTATTGAACGGATCTGGTATTATATTTTCTGAAGATATTTCTTCTTTTCCTATTGTATTTGCTATTGCATAAGCTGCCGCAATTTTCATTTCTTCGTTTATATCACTAGCCCTAACATCTAATGCCCCTCTAAATACACCTGGAAATGCCAATACATTATTTACTTGATTAGGAAAATCTGACCTTCCTGTTCCAACTACAAGAGCCCCTCCTGCTTTAGCTTCATCTGGCATTATTTCAGGTATTGGATTTGCCATAGCTAAAACCATAGACTTATCTGCCATAGTTTTTATATCTTCTCTATCTAATAAGTTTGGCGCAGATACACCTATAAACACGTCTTTACCTTTTATTACTTCTTTTAAAGTTCCTCTTTCATTTCTAATGTTCGTTATATCTAACATATCTTTCTGTGCCCAGTTTAGATTGTCCATTTCTTCATTTATAGCACCATATTCATTACAGAATATTACATTCTTAACCTTCATACTTAATAGTATCTTTCCTATAGCTAATCCTGCAGCTCCCGGTCCGTTTATTACTATTTCTAAATCCTCGATATTTTTACCAGATAATTTTGAATAGTTTATTATAGCTGATGCAACAACTATAGCCGTACCATGTTGATCATCATGAAATACAGGTATATCCATTTCTTTTTTTAATCTAGATTCTATTTCAAAACATCTAGGAGAACTTATATCCTCTAAGTTTATTCCTCCAAATACTGGCTCCATTAATTTTACGGTATTTACTATTTCATCTACATCATTTGTTTTAAGACATATAGGGAATGAATCTACATTCGCAAACTCTTTAAATAATATTGCTTTTCCCTCCATAACAGGTATAGATGCTTCTGCACCTATATTCCCAAGTCCTAAAACAGCACTTCCATCACTAACTACCGCAACAATATTCCCTTTTGATGTATATCTATAAACATCATCTTTATTTTTATGTATTTCTTGACAAGGTCTGGCAACACCTGGAGTGTATGCTACTGCTAATTCATCTCTATTCTCTACTTTTACCTTACTTACTACACTTATTTTCCCTTTGTTTTCTTCGTGCATTTTTAAAGCTAATTGTGCATAATCTTTAGACATATTCTACCTCCGTGTTTTATCTTTTACAATAAAGTCTCCTACCTTTTTCGTATATATTTTCACCATAACTATCTATAGCTACAATTAATTGCAAATCTTCTATTTCTAATCTTCTTATTGCCTCTGCACCTAAATCATCATAAGCTATAACTTCACAAGATTTTATAGAATTTGATATATAAGCACCTGCACCACCTATCGCCGCAAAGTATACAGCCTTATGTTTTTTGATACCTTCTATTACAGCTTCACTTCTTTTGCCTTTTCCAATCATAACCTTAAGACCCCTTTCTAATAGAGGAATAGTTAAGTCATCCATTCTATAACTTGTAGTTGGCCCTGCTGAACCTATCACCTCATTTGGCTTATTTGGAGTTGGTCCAACATAATATATAGCCTGTCCGCATATATCAAAAGGCATTTTTTCTTTTCTTTCTATAGTTTCAATAAGTCTTTTATGAGCAGCATCCCTTGCAGTATATATAGTTCCACTTAAACTTACTACATCTCCACATCTCAACTTGATTATTTCTTCATTGGATAACGACATATTTAATTTAATCATAAACCACCCCTATATTATAACTTTTTTGTGTCTTGAAGCATGACAGTTTATATTTACTACAACAGGAAGACCTGCTATATGAGTTGGAAATGTTTCTATATTTACAGAAAGAGCTGTCGTATTTCCACCTAAACCTTGTGGTCCTATTCCCAATTTATTGATTTCTGTTAATAATTCCCTCTCTAATTCTGCTATAAATCTATCTTTACTATGTTCTCCAATGTTTCTAAGTAAAGCTTTTTTTGATATTTGAGCACACTTATCTATAGTACCACCTACACCAACACCTACAACTATAGGTGGACATGGATTAGGACCAGCTTCTGATACTGTATTTATTATAAATTCTTTTATCCCCTTTACCCCATCAGATGGTTTTAGCATCTTCATTTTACTCATATTTTCACTACCAAAACCTTTAGGAGCAAATTCTATCTCTATCTTATCTCCCTTTACCATTTCATAGTGTATTATAGCTGGAGTATTATCTTTCGTGTTAATTCTATTTATAGGATCTACTACAGATTTTCTAAGGTATCCTTCTTCATATCCTTGTCTAACACCTTCGTTTATAGCAACTTCTATTGTACTTCCTCTTACTAATACTTCTTGACCTACTTTTACAAAAAACACTGCCATACCAGTATCTTGACAGATTGGTATTTTTTTTTCATTTGCTACTTGTATGTTTTCTAAAAGTACATGTAATATATTCTTCCCTAATTCACTTTCCTCTTTTTCTAAATTATTATGTATAGCGCATACAACATCCTCTCCTAAATTTATGTTAGCGTCTATACACATTTTTTTTACTACTTCTGTAATTTTATGAGATTTAATTTCTCTCACTCGAACATACACCCCATTTTTATTTTTAATATTCGTAACACAATTAGACTTTATCATTTTTTACAAATTTTAACAATATATTGCTTATATTTTAATTATTTTAATATTATGTATAAAATGTAATTATTTGTTAATCATATAATATACAAATAATTTTTTTGGAGGTATAACTATGGATATGTTATATGATATAGCTCTTATACTAGTTATTATTGGTGCTATAAATTGGGGTCTAGTAAGTATCGCTAATTTTGATTTAGTTGCAGCAATTTGTGCTGGTGGAGGAAGATTTGGTAATATAAATACTTTAAGCAAAATAGTATACGGCTTAGTAGGACTTTCAGGGATTTATATAGCAATAGATTACTTTATGGCTATGATGTAAAATTTATATTTACCTAACTTTATAAAAACATAATTTTTTATATAAAATAAAAAAGAGGGTATTTACCCTCTTTTTTATTTTATAATATCTCTAAACTCTAAATTAATTATATCTTTTAAATCTTTTGGTGAAATCTCTACTTGGTAACCTATTTTACCAGCGCTAACTATAATGTTATCAAGTTCTTTTGCACTTTCATTTACAAAAGTTTTATAAAGTTTTTTCATACCTATAGGTGAACATCCCCCCCTTATATATCCAGTAAACTTATTTATATCATTTACATTAATCATCTCTATACTTTTTTCGTTAGCTACTTTTGCTGCTTTTTTTAAGTCTAAATGTTCATTTACAGGTATAACATATACATATATGTTTTTACTTTGAGATATAGCTACTAATGTTTTATATACTATGCTAACATCTTTACCTATCTTCTGAGCTACTTCAACTCCATCTACATGTTCTCCTTTTTTGAATTCATAAGAGTACATATTATATTTTATTTTTTTAGAGTCTAGTATTCTACATACATTAGTTTTTACCTTACTCACTTATTATATCTCCCTTGTATAATTTCTTAACCACTCACACTCATCTTTACTTAAGAATGGTGATATTTTATCAAATACTTCTTTGTGATAATTGTTTAAGTATTTCTTTTCATCTTCTAACATTAAACTTGCATCTACTGCATCTAAATCAATTGGCGCAAAAGTTATAACCTCAAAGTCCATGAATTGACCATATTCATTTTTCTCAGCTTTTCTTGTAACTACTTCATTTTCTATTCTTATACCATGAGAACCTTCTATATATACCCCTGGTTCATTAGTAGTTACCATACCTTCTTCAAGCACACAACTATCATCTCTTTCTGGTACTACTCTCCATCTAAATCCATTTGGAGCTTCATGAACATTTAGTACAAATCCTATACCATGACCTGTTCCACATTTATAATCTATTCCTAAATTCCAAAGTGGACCTCTAGCTAATATGTCAAGATTATACCCTCTGCATCCATATAAAAATTTAGCTTTAGATAATCTAATCATACCTCTAACCACATTTGTAAAATGAGTCTTAGCATCTCTTGTTATTTCACCTAATGCTATAGTTCTTGTTATATCTGTAGTACCATCATAATATTGCCCACCTGAATCTATTAAGAATAAATCTCTTGGTTCTAGTTTATAGTTGCTTTCTTCTGATGCGCTATAATGCATCATAGCAGCATGTTCTCTATATGCAGCTATAGTATTAAAACTTGGTTCTATAAATTTATCTTGTTCTCTTCTTAAGTCTTCTAGTTTTTGAGCCGCACTTATTTCAGTTATTTCTTCTTTATCTACATTAGTTTTAAGCCAATACATAAATTTAGTGAAAGCTACACCATCTTTTATATGGCTATTTCTTATATTCTTTAGCTCTATTTCATTTTTTATTGCTTTAAACATAATAGTAGGATTTTGTGTATCTATCTTTCTAATAGATTTTGATATATTGTTATAAATAGCATAATTTACTTTATTTGAATCAAGTAACACAACTTCTTTTTCATCTATAGTTTTAACAAATTCATATATAGAGTCGTATGGTTTAACTTGTACTTTCTCTTTATTTAATTCATTTTTTATAGTTTCATCTAATTTGTCTTCATCTATAAATAAATAAACTTCATCTAAAGTTATAACTGTATAAGATAATACTACTGGATTGTGTTTTATATCTCCACCTCTTATATTAAATAACCACGCTATATCATCTAATGTTGTTATGATATGCACACTTGCTTCTTTTTCTTTCATAGCGTTTCTTACTCTTTTTAATCTTTCTGAAAAACTTTCTCCTGTGTATTTAACATCTAATAAAAAAGCTTTTTCCTTTGGTAATTCCGTTCTATTTTCCCATATTTGACCTACTAAATCATAGTTATATTCTATATCAATATTTTTAAATTCTAATTTATCTTTTAAATTTTTTCCTTCTTTTGCACATACTACTTTACCATCAAAACCTAGTTTTGAATCTTTTTTCATATTATCTATTAGATATTTTTCTATAGTAGGGACACCTTCTTCTCCCATTTTAAATAACTTTATAGTACTATTTTTAAGTTCATTTTCAGCTTGTATGAAATATCTTCCATCTGTCCATAAACCTGCTTCATCTTGAGTAATTACTATTGTACCTGCTGAACCTGTAAATCCTGATATATATTCTCTTGATTTAAAGTAATCACCTACATATTCACTTTGGTGATAATCTGAAGATGGTATTAGGTAAGCATATATCCCTTTGTCGTTCATTAACGCTCTTAATTTATTGATTCTTTCTTTTATCATAGTCTTACTCCTTTCAATTTTGATTATCTTATGTACTATTTTAACACTATTTAGTAATTTTAACTAATTAATTTATATTATAATTTATCAAATATAAAATAGCCTATATGAAATTTCATATAGGCTATCATCTATGGATTTTAAATAGTATATATCTGGCAATTTTATATTATATAAAAGGATTATAAAATCTCGAACCATCGACCTTAATCATAACTATAGATATTAATAAAATTATTATTAACACTAGTATAGATATATAATCTCTTTTTTCAAATTTTCTTCTATTAAACCAAGTACGTTTTTTGTTATTTCCAAAAGCTCTTAGCTCCATAGCTAAACTTATTTTATCTATTCTTTCTAAACTAGAGAATATCAAAGGCATAAGTATTGCTGCCGAATTTTTTATTCTTTTAGATAACTTTTCTTTTTTTGATAAATCAATTCCTCTTGCTTGCTGAGCAAAAGATATATCCTTATAGTCCCTTTGAACATCTGGTATATATCTAAGAGCGATTGATACTGTATATGCAGCTTTATAACTTACACCAATCTTATTTAATGATGCTGCAAATTCACTTGGATCCGTTGTAAGTATAAATAAAAGCGCCATAGGTATTGTTGCAAAGTATTTCAATACTACATTTAACTCATAAAATAGTTGTTCTTTTGTTATTGTATATGGGCCTATTAAGTGAAGTAAATCCGTCCTACTTCCATATATTTCTACACCTTGATATGGAGCAAATATAAATATTAAAAGTGCGTTTAGTAGTAAGAAAAATAATATAAAATAAAGCACAAAAGATACTTCTTTAAATTCAATTTTTGACATTTTAAATACTACTATTCCAACAATAAAAAGTCCAAGTAAAACTCTTGTATCATATGTTATCATTGCCGCTATTGTCCAAAGTAAAAAACATATTAACTTTGTAGCTCCAGTTAACCTATGAATAGGTGAGTCTTTCTTTATATATGACAACATTTCTGTATTCATATGTTTCTAACCCTCCTATCATAATCAATAAATCTATTTACAAATTCTACAGAATCTTTTATTTTACATTTTATAGCTAGTTCTTGTAGTGATGTTTCTTTTAAATTTGCTTTTTCTATTATCTCTTTATTTGTTAATATCTTAGTTGATTTATCATCACCTATTTTTTGACCATTTGATAAAACTACTACATTACTTGTATATTCTAGCATAAGATGCATATCATGAGTTACCATAATTATAGTAACACCCTTTTTATTTAACTCTACTAAAAATTCCATTATTTCTGTATAATGCTTGAAGTCTTGTCCTGCTGTAGGCTCATCTAGTATTATTACCTCTGGATTTAATACTAATATAGATGCTATTGTAACTCTTTTCTTTTGACCAAAACTAAGTGCTGATATGGGCCAATTTCTGTAACCATAAAGTCCACAAGTTTTAAGTACATTTTCTACTTTTTCTTTTATTTCTTCTTTATTATATCCTCTTATCTTTAAACCAAAAGCTACTTCATCAAATACCATAGTCTTAGATATCATTTGATTAGGATTTTGCATAACAAATCCTATTTTTTCCGAACGCTCTTTTATAGATTCATCTTTTATATCTTTCCCATCAAATAATATTCTTCCACTAGTAGGTTTGTAAAAACCACATATTAATTTTGATATAGTAGATTTACCTGCACCATTTTTACCTACTATACTTGCTATATCACCTTTTCTTATCTTAAAAGATACATCTTTAAGTATTTGTTTTTCAGGAGAATATGAGAAGTTTATGTTATCTAGTTCTAATATATAGTCGTTTTTAGTTTTAAATTCTTCTTTTTTAGTATTCTCATACCAGTCATTGACTTTATCTTTACACTTTTCTATATCTAATGTATTTATACTTTCAGGTTTTAAGTCTTTACTTATCTCACAACCTGAGTATTTTAAAGCAGTTATATATAAAGGCTCTCTTACCCCAACTTCTTCTAAGATATTAGTTGATAAGAGTTCATTTGGAGTAGTATCTGCTACTATACATCCTTTGTCCATAACTACTATTCTATCTACTTTACAATGAAGAACATCTTCTAATCTATGCTCTATTATTACCATTGTTTTATTTTCTTTTTGTTGTATACTATCTATAAGTTCCATAGCACTTTTCCCTGTCGCAGGATCTAAGCTTGCTAAAGGCTCATCAAATAGTAATACTTTAACTTCATCTACTGTTACTCCAGCTAAAGTTACTCTTTGTTTTTGACCCCCAGATAATTTGTATGGTGATGCTTCTAATTCCTTATCTATATCAACTAACTTAGCAGCTTTGTTAACTCTATCTATCATTTCATTTTGCTCTACACAATAGTTTTCTAGTTTAAATGCTATATCTTCTCCTACTGTAAGACCTATAAACTGGCTGTCTGGATCTTGAAGAACAGTCCCAACTACTTTAGATAATTCAAATATATTTTTATTTTTTATATCCTCATTATTTATTCTTAATTCTCCACTCATCTCTCCACTATAGAAAAATGGTACTAGCCCATTAAGGCAATGTGCTAAAGTACTTTTACCTGAACCTGATGGTCCTACTATTAATACTTTTTCACCTTCATAAATAGTCAAGTTTATATTTTTTAATGTTGGCTCAGCTTGAACTCTGTATTTAAAATTGAAGTCTTTAAACTCAATTATTTTCTTTTTCATAAATGCCTCCTTTCGCCTATTATTCTTCTACTCTTAAACTCCCGCTCTTTATTTTTGTTTTAGAGTATGTTTTTAATATTAATGTTCCTAATATACCTATTGTAACCATGTTTGATATTCCACCTATAGCTCCTTGTATGTATACCTTATTTGCAGGTTCTGCATATATAACTATATCTAAAGTAGGTGCTACAACAAACCAAGCTATTATATTTGCTACAATTTGAGTTATATTAAAAATTATAATTTGTTTAATGGAGAAATCTCCTTCATCTACTTTTATTCTTTTATACATTATACCTATTATAAGACCCACTATAGCCGATGATATTACCCAACTAAACCAAGGCATTCCATAAAACACTAAATCTTTTAATCCATGTCCTATAAGCCCTATTAAAAATCCTGCTATAGGACCATAAATTACTGCCATTAACGCTAGATAAGCATATGCTGTTTCTATGTTAGTGTTTGGTATACCACTTGGTATAGAACCAAATCTTCCCAATATCATAAATACAGCAGCTCCAATTCCTATAGCAACTATAGTTTTTATTGAAAGTTTACTTTTATTCATACTTATACCTCTCTATTTTAGATGTATACATTTATATTTATTTAAATTAAACACAAATTTTAGTATAACCCTTACTAAAAAAAATGTCAATGTTAGTCGATTTTTTAACCATATTTATACCTTTATTATTTACGTTATTTTTTATAAATACTTAATCTTTTAATTAAATAATTAATATATTTTATGCTTATAACAAAAACAAAAAAGGCAGAGAAAAATCTCTGCCTTTAAGAAATTATTGATTTTATTCTTAAGGTAACTTATTTATTTTATTAGATAATAAATAACAGCATTAATTTCCAAGTGAGTCAAATTGTAAATCAAAGCATAGTAATACTCTTGCAGTCATAGTTGTTGATAATGCTGTAATTACAACAGCATTTAATTGAGCTACTGAAATTACCGCTTCTTGATTTGGTGCTATGACAATGTCAATAGGACTTGCTTGAACTCTAATACTTACAGTTCTTGATAAGTTTCTAATCTTTATTGTAGCACGTGTAGTAGCTGGATCAGATGAGTCATAAACAACTACTCCAGCAGGTGTAGCAGTTGATCTTATAGTAAATTGTTCCTTAACAAATCCTTCACAGCATCTACTTTCTATATCACATACTTCATCTCTTATATCCTCAAAATCGTCTCTTTGGAAATATTCACAATTATTATTTCTGCACATATTATATTAACCTCCTTTTAATTAGGACAGCTTATTTGCTTGTCCTTTAATATAATATGTTTTAGATAAAATTTCGTTACACTAATCGACTTTTTTTACATTTTTTGCTATTAATTTAAATTTCCAATATTTCAATAAACTTTTATCATTAATTTATATAAAATACTATAAAGATAATAAAAGGATATGAACTTATGTCATATCCTTTATATATTTATCTTCTTTTCTTTTTCATAGGCTTAGAACTTTTAGAAAACTTTTTACTTGACTGATTATTTCTATCGTTTTTACCTCTAGATTTTGATTCATTATTTCTTGAAGAATTTCTTCCTCTTGAAACCTTATTATTTGAATTTTTAGAATTCATGCTTCTATTTGAATACCCTCTAGCTTCTCTTGGTTTTATTAAACATCTTGGATTAAATCCTATTAAATCTTCTCTTCCAGCTTCAACTAATGCTGCATGCACTAAATCATAGTTTCTTGGAGCACTATATTGAAGTAATGCTCTTTGCATAGCCTTTTCTTGTTTAGACTTAGGAACATATACTGGTTTCATAGTTAACGGATCTATTCCTGTATAGAACATCGTAGTTGATAATGTCCCTGGAGTTGGATAGAAATCTTGTACCTGCTCTGGTTGATATTTAATGTCTCTTAAGTACTCTGCAAGCTCTATAGCTGAATTTAATGTTGAACCTGGATGAGACGACATTAAATAAGGTATAATATATTGTTTTTTGCCAGCTCTTTCACTTAATCTAAAGAATTTTTCTCTAAATTTATCATAAGTATTTCCTGCTGGCTTTTGCATATGTTCTAAAACTTCTTCTGCTATATGCTCTGGAGCAACTTTTAATTGCCCACTAACATGATGTTCAACAAGCTCTTTAAAGAACTTATCGTTTTTATCAGCCATTACATAGTCATATCTTATTCCTGAACGTACGAATACCTTCTTAACCTTAGGTAAATTTCTAACTTTTCTCAATAATTCTAAGAAATCTGTATGGTCAACTTTTAAGTTCTTACATGGATCTGGGTGTAAACATTGTCTATGCTTACACGCCCCTTTAGTTATTTGCTTTTTACATGCTTCATGTCTAAAGTTTGCTGTAGGTCCTCCAACATCATGTATATATCCTTTAAAATCTGGAAGTTCTGTTATATATTTAGCTTCATCTAGTATAGACTCATGGCTTCTACTTTGTACTGCTCTACCTTGATGGAATGTTATCGCACAGAATGAACAGCTTCCAAAGCAACCTCTTGAACTTACTATGCCAAATTTAACTTCTTCTATAGCAGGTATCCCACCCATTTCTTTGTATATAGGATGATAATCTTTAGCATAAGGTAGTGCATAAACTTTATCTAGCTCTTCTCTATTTAATGGTGGTTCTGGTTTATTTTGAACTAAGTACTTATCACCATGTCTTTGTATTATAACTTTTCCTCTATATGGATCTTGCTCATCATATTGAATTTTAAATGCTTTTGCATATTCTTCTTTACTTGAACATACATCTTTATATGATGGTATCTCTACATAATCATCATATATTTCTTCTTTACTATCTGCTATATAACAAGTTCCATTTATATGTCTTATATATTTAGGATCAAATCCATCATTTAAAGCATTAGCTACTTCTACTATTTGTCTTTCACTCATACCATAAACTAATAAATCTGCACCACTATCTATTAGTATAGACTTTCTTACTTTATCTCCCCAATAATCATAATGGGCAAATCTTCTTAAACTTGCTTCAAGCCCTCCAATTGCTATGTTAGCATCTTTGTAAGCTTCTCTAATTTTATTACAATAAACTATTACTGCCCTATCAGGTCTAAGTCCCATTTTGCCACCTGGAGAGTACATATCTTTGTCTCTACGCTTTTTACTTACTGAATAGTGATTAACCATCGAGTCCATATTTCCTGAATTAACTAAGAAACCTAGCCTTGGTTCTCCTAACTTCATAAAATCATCAGTACTTTTCCAATCTGGTTGTGCTATTATTCCTACTTTATACCCTGCATTTTCTAATACTCTAGATATTATAGCTGTACCAAAGCTATGGTGGTCAACATAAGCATCTCCTGTAACTATAACAAAATCTAGTTGTTCCCATCCTCTATCTATCATATCTTGCTTGCATATAGGTAAAAATTTGTTTTCCATTTTATCACCTGCTTAATCTATATTTGTCTATTTTAACATATTAAAAATTCATTTTCTGTCTTTAGGTCTTAAGATTTAATTATATCATTAATTTACTTTATTTTTAATCATTATTTGTTTATTTTTATCAAAATTAAAATAAGTATGGTAATTTTATATAATTTCCTGGAAAATATTTATGCTTACTGTCTCATTTTATATTTTACTACACAAAATAGATACTCTTAATTATTATTAACCACTTAATATAAATATCAAACAAAAGTATTAGTTAAAATGTTTATTTATTAGTTTTTAGGCTATAAAAAATTTTTAATTTGCTTAAAATTTAAAATAGCGATGAGATATCTCATCGCTATTTTTTATATTATGCGTTTTGTAATTCAGCTTCTTTAACAAATATAGTTTTACCTTCTTTTATAGTTTCTAATACTTTTATGTTTTCTATTTCCATAGTATCAACTTCAAGAGGGTTTTTATCTAATATAACTAAGTCAGCTAATTTACCAACTTCTATACTACCTTTTACATCTTCTTCGAAGTATTGATATGCACCATTTATAGTTACAGCTTTTATAGCTTCCATAACTGATATTCTTTGATGCGCTCCTAATACTCTTCCTGATTCTGTAGTTCTATTAACAGCTGTATGCATAGCTATTATTTGGTTTGGCATTTTTACTGGTGGATCTTGGTGTAGCGTAAACTTTATACCCTTCTCTAACGCCCATCCTATTGGAGATATATTTTGAGCTCTTTCTGGTCCAAATACTTGATCATGGTGTAAATCTCCCCAGAATCTTACATGATCATTGAAGAATGTTGGTATTGCACCTATTTCTTTAACATCATCTAATTGGTCTTCTCTTAATGCTTGACAGTGAACCATAACAGGTCTTAAATCTGCTTTACTTCCTGTTATTTCTAAAGCTTTTTTGTAACATCTTAAGAATTGAGCACAAGCCTCATCACCATTTACATGAGTATGAACTTGTACATTTAAGTTTATACAATCAACAAAGTAATTAGTTACAACTTCATCAGTTTGAGTTCCATATCCACAGTAATCAGCTGGTTGACCTTCTGGCACAACGTGATAAGGCTTACTTAACCAAGCAGTAAATCCTTGTGGAGATCCATCTAACCAAGTCTTAGCTCCTGCTAACTTATAATGATTGAAGTATTCTCTCTTTGGAGTTCCTTCATTTTTCATTAAATTCATTGTTGATGGCTGAGTAGCAAGTCCAACTATATCTATCATTAACATATTATTTTGAGCACATGCTCCTAATATATGATTATAATGATTAGCTTCTTCTACTGAAGCATCTTGAGTTGTTGTAATACCTAATGATGCATATATCTTTTGAGCTTTAACAACAGCCTTTAAAACTTCTTCGAATCCTGGAGCTTTTATAACTTTTTTCTTTTCACTATCTAATATAGCATTTTCTTCTAATACTCCATTTGGTTCTTTTGAGTCAGGTGATACAGTTCTTACAACTCCACCTTCTGGAACTATATAGTCATCACCTACATATCCATATAATTCTAATGCTTTAGAGTTTACAGCTGATAAATGCCCTGATGCATGAGAAACAGTTATCGGTACTTCTGTACTTATTTGGTCTAAGTCAAACTTAGTTGGATGTTCTCCACCTTCAAATTTAGTGTTATCATATCCAAATCCTATTAACCAGTTTCCATCTGTTGGAGGATCACTTTCGAAGGCTTCTTTTAGTCTAGATAATAGTTCTTCCTTAGAAGTTACATCTCCTAATGTTACTATCATTAAAGTTTGAGCTACAGCAACTACATGTCCATGAGGATCTATAAACCCTGGAAGAATTGTTTTCCCATCTAGGTCTATTTTTTCAGTAGTTTCATCTGCTAACGCAAGAACTTCTTCATTACTTCCTACTGCTTTTATTTTTCCTTCTTCAACTAATATAGCTTGTGCTATTGATTCATTTTTATCAACAGTTACCACTGTTCCATTGAAGTAAATCTTTTTAGTCATTGTATTTCTCCCTTCACCAGGCAAGTTTTAATGTATATATATAAAGCTACTTACTAATATAGCAAGTAGCTTTTTAGCTTATTTAAATAATTAGTATATCATTAAGCTACTTTGTCTTTTTTAACTGATCCACTTAACTTGTAAGCTTCCCAATGTTTGAATGTAAATATAGCTAGTGCTGTTACGTTTATTCCTGAAAGTACAAATAATAATAAGTCAACAGCTTCAAATACCACGTTAGCTCCAAATACTGCTAAAGTACCAGCAGCTATTATTAATACTAAATATATTGCTATATTTTTGTTAACTGGATTTTGCTTAAATAACTTTGTCATGTAGTAGTAAGATCCAAGTATTGTAGTTAATGCTGATAATACTGTGAATGCTGCTAATACAATTAATCCAAATATACCAACTACATGCTCAGCAGTAGCAAAGTATCCACCTAATCTTGCAACAGTACCTGCTGCATTTCCATTAGCATCAACTAATGCTAAAGTTCCTACCTCAACTCCATAAGAAGCTATATATGAAGTAACAACTATAGAAACGAATACTGTTACAGCTGTTGGTAATAACGATATCATAGCTGCTTCTCTTGGTTGTGAGTCAGATTCTTGAGCAGCCATTGCTAATGCTCCAAGACCAGTTTCTGCTGTTTGTATAACCTTTTGCATACCTAATATAAATCCTAATGGCACACCCATCATTGCATTAACTGGATTCATCATACCTTTTATCATACTTCCAAAGAAAGTAGGTATGTAATCAGAAGTCTTAAGAACAAACATTGTAAAGAATATGAAGTATCCAGCAACTGCTGTTCCTATCATATAAGTCATTGCTCCCATGAATAACTCATGCTTTTTAGATAATACTAATGCAGCAACTACCGCTATTACTGGTATAACTATAAATAAATATCTTTGAACTAATGATAATTCGATTCCAAACTTATCATTTAATACTGTAGCAAAAACTGAATCTATACCACTAAATTGGAATCCACCAAATCCGAATACTGCTAATGCAACGAAACATACAGCATATGTTATTCCTAATTTAGGGCTTATTAGAGTAGATATATACTCCTTTGGAGTTTTCCCCATTATTTTTGAGTTTAATGTTTCAGAATATGAAACAGGAAGCATTATTAATGAACCTATTAACGCCCATATAGCCATAGCTTCTATATTTGCTTGCCCACTTGCTGATAATTTTGATAATGCACCAAGAACACCTATTATTGCTCCTGTACCTATCATTGCCCCTAAAGATATAGAAGCTGGCCCGATTACATTTTTCATTTGTAATTTAGCAGGCTTTGTAGCTTGTTTTTGTATCATGAAGATTGTTCTTATAGCCATTGTAGCGCCAACAACTAATATAAATGGTAAGAATACTGGCCATATAGCTTCAGATACTTTTGTTATTGCAACTTCTAACTGATGTAGCATCTTTTATGTTCTCCTTGTAAATATTTATTTTGATTTTTATTTGTTTTTTGTATATCTCCCCCTTTAAAATATACAAAAAAAATAGGCTTCACATTCATTAAGAAATACAACAATTTATAAAAGTTAATCTTATCCATTGTATTTTTCCATCAAAAAACTGACTATTCTTACGTATTTTATTAATTAAATAATAACGGTATATCTATAGCAGTTTTAAGATTTAAATAAAAATTATAAAACTTTTAAGATTAACTATATAAAATTATTGGATCATTAATGATTTTGTTAGTGCCTATTTACAGTTACTACAATATCAATTTTTTATTATTTAAGTCAATAAATTATTTTGACCCTTATTTTCTTTTTTCAACAAATTCAAATATTTTCGAAATTCGTCAACATAATTTCTAGTAAATTATTAATTGATTTCACCATTTATTATTCTAGTGTAAACTAATGCTTTTGATATTTTTTCTAAAATTTCTTCTTTTTCACTTACTAGCATATTTTCTTTTTCACTCCATACAATATCAAATACTTCATCGCATATTTTTTTGAATTCATTATCTTTAATTATTGCATAATCATTTACCCCATCCATAGGATGTGTTTTTATTAACTTTAGATTCTTAGATAAATACATAGATGGACTTAAACCTGTATCAAATTCTTCTATGGAGCTATTTTCAATAAGTTTAATTTCTATATTTTCATGTTCTTTTATTATTTTTTCTATATTTTTAATATGTCTCTCCATTTGTTCTAAAGTCAATTTTACTGGTTTATTAAAGAATGTTATTTCTCCTGTCGATATATACTTCATTAGTTTTGCTTCATAAATTAATACCTTTATGTTAGATTGATATGTTACATTTTGTAAAAATGCATTTATTTGACGCAACTCTTGTAATAACTCTTTGTCATTTCCAAATACATCTTCTGCAATTTCTATAAATAAATCAGATGGCATAAAGAATTCATTCATAACTCCTAATACCCACTTTAAGTCTTGCCCCATTATATATTGTATATAAGTTTTATTCTTTAATAAATCTAGTGGAGTTTCTTTCTCTACAAGCAATTTACCTTGATTTTTTAATATTTCTTCTAAACTATAATAAACTTCATCTATGATAGCCTTTTCTTTAGACATATTTGTAAATAAGCATTGTCCATTACTTGCAAATATGGCACTATGGAAAATTCTATCCTTTATAACAGCTAAAATGTTACTATTATCTACATTACAGTTATATACTTCAAAATCTAAATTAGGATATGTTGTTATCATGTCAATTATAAGTAGTGTATTTAGTACCTTATCATTTTGATTCCCTTCAAACCCAGTTAATACCCTTGCTTTTACTTCTTTGTCTTTTTGTATGCTATATAACGCTGTTTTCATTTCTGATATAGAAACTTTATCATTTCCATTAAGTCTATATAGGTTTGCAGATAATATTAGATCTAGCTTACTCGATTTACTTATATGAAGTATTGCATCCTTTGCTAAATACTGTTTTCTAAGCCTTGGGTTTATATGCATCATACTATTATAATTATCTTCAGAATGTGTATTCTTATATATATTAGAAGAACTTTTTTGTGCCGTAACCATATATGATTCTTTTAAACTTCTTTCTATATATTGAGCTAATACAGTATCGTCTTTTACTTCTACCTCTATTTCAAAGTAGTGTTTAAGTTCTTGCTTTGATGTAGAATTTAAAGATTTAACTATAAACTCTGATGTAATTTTACATATACTAGATATACTTTTTTGAGTTGGTAGGTTTCTCCCATTAATCCATTTACTTATATAAGATATATCGTATCCTAACTCTTTTGCTAATGTACTCTTTTTTTGATTTGATAAATAAAGTAACTTTTCTAGTAGTTGACCAAATGCAATATTTTTCAACCTATTCACCATCCTTTTTTTCGCTCATTCTTTTATGATTTCTTAATATTATTATATATTTTATTTATTACTATGACTCCATTTTATAGTATATCTGACAATAACATACTAAGTATAAATTAATCAAAGTTGATTTTTAATTGAAGTTGTTGAATATTCTTGAATCAAGTTTCAATTTTGTTCATCAACCTTCCTTTGTTTTTAATATATCACTTATGATATCCTTTTTCTAGGATATATTTCATTTTAACCTTAAATTTTACATTTATATCCATTTTAATGTGTCTATTTACAAAAAACAACAACAAAGGAGAAATCATACAATGAACACTAAAAGTAAAAAATTCGCAACTGGTTGGTTAATAGTAGTTGCATGTATGCTTATACAAGCTATACCATTTGGAGTTGCTGCAAATATCCAACCACAATTTATGGCTTACATCCTATCTCCTGATTCAGGATATGGATTTACACAAGCTGGATTCTCATTAATATTTACATTAGGTACAGTTGTATCTGCTATAGCATCTCCATTTATAGGAGCAATGTTTAATAAAGTTAGTGTTAAAACAATGTACTTAATGGGTTCTATACTTTCAGGTGGAGGATTCTTAGCATTCTCTATGTGTAAAGAATTATGGCAATTTTACCTTGTTGCTGGTATAGTTCAAGTTGGTACAGCTGCTATATCTTCAATCGGGGTTCCGTTATTAATAAATGGATGGTTCGATGAACTATCAAAAGGTAAGGCAATGGGACTTGCTTTCGCTGGAGGATCTATAGGTAATATATTCCTTCAAAGTATGACTGCTTATTCATTAACTAATTTCGGTATATCTAAATCATACTTTATGTTTGGTGCTTTATCATTAATCGTGGGTATACCTATAACTTTATTATTCTTAAGAATGCCAAAGAATGATAGCGAAATAGTTAGAGGTAAGAAAAAAGACAATGGAAAAGAAGAAAAAGAGCAAAGTACTGTTTCAGTTGATTGGGGATACTCTTTAAAAGAAGTTAAAAATGTTAAATTCTTCTGGTTATTTGCTTTAGGATTATTCTTCTTAGGTATGTATGTTTCTGTACTTGCTGTACAATATCCTGCTTACTTAAAGAACTTCTTAAAAGTTGATCCTATGATAGTTGGTATGGTAGGTTCTACATTCGCTATATTCTCTCTTGGAGGAAACTTATTTGGTGGAGTAATATTTGATAAATTAGGTATAACTAAAGGGCTTATGGTTGCCTTTGCATTAGCTGCTACTTCTTGTTTAGCTCTAATGAATGCAGGTTTAATACCTATGTTAGCTCCAATATTTGCGGCTTTAAAAGGATTATCAGTATTCGCTTACATGATGGGACCTTCTTTACTTGCAGGATCATTCTTCGGTAAAAAAGAATTTGGTGCTATACTTGGTGTAGTTCAAATATTCTTCGCAGTAGGATTTGCTGCTGGTTCATCAATATTTGGATTATTAGTTGATAAAATGGGATACAGCGTAGCTTGGATATTCGTTTTAACATTTATAGTTGTATGTTATGTATCTTTAATAACTGCTTCTATAGGTATGTCTAAGTTAAACAAAGAAAGAATAGCTAAATTACAAAAAGATGCTTCTTCTCAAGGAGTTGCTTAATAATAATTAAGGAGTGTATAAAATACACTCCTTTTTAATTTTTATTTTATATTTAATTATGATTTAATGCATATTTTTATGCAGCTTTCCTAATTTCTAAATTTCTTATTTTATATTTTTTCCATTCAAACTCTGTGAACATAGCAAGTGCCATAATATTAATAGATGTTGATATAAATAATAATATCTCTAATAGTAAAAATACTAATTCTACATTAAATACAGATAATGCACCTCCTAATATCAATAAACCTACATAAACAAGATAATTATTTTTAACATTAAAATTGGCTACATTTATAAGTACAAGATACCCTCCTAATAAGGTGGTTAATGCAGATAAAGCTATAAATGTAAATAGTATTAATATCCCAAATTTACCCGTTACACTAATTATAGTATCAAAGTATGACACTAGCTTCTCGTATCCATTAACTGAAAAATTTATTATTCCTTCACTAAGTCCATAAGATGCTATATATGAAGTAACTAATACCGATATAACAATAAGTACTGTTGTTAGTATAGAAGATATTAAAGCAGCTTCCCTTGGTTTAGCATTTGATTTCATAGATGCTAATGCAAGTGTTCCAAGACCTGGTTCTGCTATTTGTATAACTCTCTGAAGTCCAAATATAAGACCTAGTGGTATTCCAAACAACACAGATACAGGATTTTTAAATCCTATAATAATACGCTCTACAAATATAGGTATATACTCTTGTGTTTTATAAAGAAATATGAAAAATGATAATAAATAAGTTGAAAATGATAATATTACCATAGTCACTAAAATTCTTAAAAATATACTCTGTCTGTTTTTAAGTATAATGGTTATTAATATAATTATTACTGGAATAACGATATACATATATCTTTGTAGTTCATTAAATTCTAAACTTACTATTTTATTTATACTAGTAGTTACTACTGCATCTATCCCACTTAACTGTATTCCCCCTATAGCAAATATATATAATAAAACTAAAGATGTAACATACAATTTTGATGCTTTAGTTGATATAAATACTTTTATATATTCTTTGGGTTGCATTCTCACAACTTTAGATATTAAAGTTTCACAATATGATATAGGTATTAATATTATCGATCCAAGTAATGCCCATATAGCAATTGATTCAACATATATTTGCCCACTTATAGAAAGCTTACTAAGTCCAGTTAAAAAACCAACGACTGTTCCTGTTCCCATCATAGTCCCCAAGGCTACGGTACTCTGTGGAATTATGTACTTGTAATTTATTTTCCCCTTTGTCGTAATGCGTTGCCTTATGTTAAAAAAAACTTGCAAACATATATATGTCCCAAGTAAAAGCAAAAAAGGTATAAACATAGGCCAAACAACATTAGACACTACCCTCGCAATATACTCCATGTCAACTCTCTCCTTTAAATTAAAGCATAATAAAAGTAACACTTATCAATAAGTGTTACTCTTATATTATACTATATTTTAAATATAGTTTGTCCTTCTTTTATACTCTTTATTTCCTAAATTTACTTAACTTTAATCTATCATATATTTATAAATTTAAAAACTCTATTATACTTTCTTCACTATAATTTATAACTAACTCTTTAGGAAACTTCACATCATTTATTACCTTTTCAGAATATGGGAATTTACCTACATCATAAGATATATGTGCATCACTTCCAAGTATTACTTTTGCATTGTATTTTTTACAACATTCAAGTAGTGTAGTTACATTATCCCAAGCCCCTTGTCTAAAAGTCGTCGGCTTTAGAGATGAATTATTTATTTCTAATGCTATGTTTCTCTCCTTTGCCTTTTTTACTACTTTTTCATAATTAACTGGATATCTACTATCATCTAAATGTCCTATTATCTTAACTTTTGATTTATCCATTACATTAAGTACAGCTTGTGTATTTTCTTCTACACTTCCAGCATCTATACATGGTGTGTGTAAGCTAGCTATAACATAATCTATATGTGTAAGCATGTCATCATCTACATCTGTATTTCCTTCAAAATCTACAATATTTACTTCTATTCCTCTAAGTACCTTAAGTCCATTAACTTCTCTTGGTATACAATGAATATTATGGAAGTAATATGGGTGTGGTCCACCTGGCATATTTGGTGCATGTTCTGATAACCCTAAATACTTTAATCCATTATCAATAGCCGATTGTATATTTTCTTGTACTGTACTATATGCATGTCCACTTACTATTGTATGTGTATGTAAATCTATTAATGCTTTCATTTAAATTCTCCCTATAAATTATAATTTTTACTGTGTTATTTTCTTAAATAAAGACCATAATAATATTAATAAAATTAATCCTAATACTACTAAACTCATTATTCCCAAAAAATCAAATACTATAAATAACATCGTTTCAAACTTAGAACTACTCGGTGTAAATATTATATCCCCCTAATAATATACAGTTAAAGCCATATTGTTTCACAACATGGCTCTTCATATAATGTTATTTTTGTAAATTTTTAAATTTATCTTTAAATAATTCGCCTAATGAACCTAATGATTCTTCAACTTCTAAAAATTCTGAGTAATCTTCTTCTGGTTCTTTATTAGCTTCTTTTATAGATAATATCATTTTTCTATTCTTTGGCTTAAATTCTATAACCATAGCGCTAACTTCATCGCCAACATTTACTACATTATTAACTCTCATAACTCTTTCTTCACTTAATTCAGATATTGGTAAGAATGCCTCTACACCTTCTCTTATCTTAACAATAGCACCTTTTTCTATAGTTCTAACTACAGTTCCAGTTATTATATCATCTAATTGCACTTCTTGCTTTATTAATTCCCATGGATCATTGTTTATATCTTTTAACGCTAATGCAAACTTTTTGTTTTCTTTATCTATATCTAATACATAAACTTGTACTTCTTGTCCTTCTTGAATTACATCTTCTACAGACTCTACTCTTTCCCAAGATAAATTGTTTTGGTGAAGTAAACCTTCTATTCCACCGATATCAACGAAAGCTCCATAAGGCATCATTTTAACAACTTTACCGTCTCTTTTTTGTCCAACTTCTAAAGATTCAAATAAAGCTTCTTTATCCGCTTTAACTTTTGCTATATGAGCTTCTCTTTCAGCTTTAATTCTAGCTCTTTCAGCTTCTTTTTCCGCCTTTATTCTTGCTCTTCTTTCTTCTCTTTCTTTATCAATTCTTTCTTGTAATACTTCTCTATGACTAGCTACTAATCTATTTTTCTTTAAATCTAGCTCTTTTATATATACTTCTAAATTACGTCCAACATACTCTTTTGTATCATTTACAAACTTAGTATCTAATTGAGATATTGGTATAAATAACGTTTGCGTTTTGTAAGTAGCAAATACTCCTCTTTCTATGTTTTTATTTACATTAACAGTTATTATTCTATGTTCATTATGTATTTTTTCTAATTCTTTTATATCTGCTTCTTTATCTAATCTTAATTTTGATAATTGTATCGTTCCATCTTTATGGTTAACCTTTGTTATAACAGCACTTATTTCATCTCCTACATTATATACATCACTAGTATATTTTCCTTTAGGAAGATTTAATTCGTTTGTAGGTATTATCCCATCAAATCCAAAGTTAAGTTCTAAGCTAACACCGTCATTACTTACCTTAGATATTTTACCGTTTATAGTTTCCCCAACTTTTATGTTGTTTAGTTCTTTTTCTTGTTGTTCTAAAAGTTCTTGCATTGATAAATTATTCGTCATAGTTATAAACTTCCTTTCATAATAAATATCATATACAAATATTATACCATTAATATTTCAAATACTTATATTTTTCTTACAACATTTTAAAGTTATATGCTAAATTTTAAAAATATGTTATTTTATAAAATAACTTCTACAGCTTCTTTTATGACTATACTTTCTTTATCTACATTACAATCATAGGATACTATATTTACACCTTTTTCTCTTGCTCTTTTTAATGCTTCCCATAATTCAAAGTGCATTTTTTTATTAGGAGTAAAATATTTTACATTATCCATCTGAACTAAAAAAAATATATAGCACTCATATCCATCATCTTTTGCTTTTATTAATTCATTTATATGTTTTACTCCTCTTTCAGTTTTTGCGTCGGGAAACATCACCACACTATTCTCTTCTAGTGTTACTCCCTTTATCTCTATAAACACCTTTTTATTTTTAGTTTCTAAATATATATCAAATCTTGAATCATGGTATTTCTGTTCAGGCTTAATATAGGTTATTTCTTCATTAAGGCCAGGAAGTTGTATTAAACCCTTCTCTAATGCTTCATATACTACTTTATTTGGTATCTGAGAATCCATATTTATTAGACGTTTTCCTTTTTCAACTGAAACTAGTGAATATTTTGTCTTTCTATTTGGATTATCACTTTCTTCTAAATATACAGTACAACCTTCTATTAATAACTCTTTACATCTCCCTGTATTTTTAACATGTACTTTTTCTACTTTTCCATCTATATCACAATAAGCTATAAATCTATTTGGCCTTTCTATAAATTTTCCCTTTACGATTTTATTATACTTCATATATCTCTCCTTAATGAAAATTCAATTTTATTACAATAATTATTTACAATAAAAAATCTCTTATAAATATATATATCCATAAGAGATTTTTTAACTCTATTAATTTGTATTTAAGCTTTCTTTATCATTAGTGTTTATGCTTTTACTTTCTATATTGCTTAAATTTCTCTTATAAAACACCATAAAGCATATTGCTGTTGTTATAACTGCCGTTATATCTGCTATAGGTTGTGCTAAAAGCACTGCAAATAACTTATTTTCCATAAATGTTGGTAGTATATATATTAATGGTATTAATAAAATTACTTTTCTAAGTAATGCTAAAAACAGAGAAATTTTAGCTTGCCCTAGCGCAAGTAGTGTATTTTGACATGCTACTTGTATTCCAAATATAGTTATTCCAACAAAATAAATCCTTATACTCCAAACTGTTATTTCAACTAATTTTGGATCACTATTAAATATCCTAACAAACATCTCCGGCATTATCATAAGCGCTGTACACATTGTTGCCGTATATCCTAAAGTAATTAATATTGTTAATTTAAAAGCCTTTTTAACTCTACCAATTTGTTTTGCTCCATAGTTGTAACTCATTATAGGTTGAGAACCTTGAGTAACTCCCATTGTCGGAAGCATTATTATCTGCATTATACTACTCATTATAGTCATTGCACCTACAGCTAAATCTCCACCATACATTTGAAGCTTTGTATTTAATGTTATTAAAACTAAACTCTCCGTAGCTTGCATTATAAATGGTGCAACTCCAAGCCCCATTACTCTTCCCATTATTCTAAAATCTATTTTTAAGTATTTTTTTCTTATTTTTAATGTTGTCTTACCGCTTAGTAAAAATCTTAGTACCCACATTGCTGATATTGCTTGAGATATAATTGTAGCTGTAGCAGCACCTCTAACGCCCATATCTAATCCAAATATTAATATTGGATCAAGTATTATATTCATAGCCGCACCTATAGATACTGTCATCATACCTATTTTTGCGAAACCTTGTGTATTTATAAATGGATTCATACCAAGTGCAACAAGAACAAATATAGTTCCTATTAGATATATACTTAAATAATCCATTGCATAACCTATAGTAGCTTCACTTGCTCCAAACGCCCAAAGTAATGGTTCTTTAAATACTAAAAATACTAGAGTTAGTAATATTGCTAACAGTACAAGTGTAGAAAAACTATTGCTCATTATTTTTTCTGCGCCATCATTATCCTTTTCACCCATTTTTATTGCAGCTAATGGAGCTCCCCCCATCCCTACTAAAGCCGCAAAAGCTGCTACTATTAATGTTATTGGGAATGCAACTCCAACACCAGCCATTGCTATATCTCCACCTTGCATTCTCCCTATAAATATTCTATCAACTATATTGTATAGTACATTTACTAGTTGAGCTATTATTGCAGGTGTTGCTAGCTTAAATATTAATTTAGGAATGCTTCCCTTTCCCAAGTCCGTGACATTATTACTCATCCAAATTCCCTCCTAGATTTATTATATTTTAAGTTTACATTGTCAACTATTTCAAATTTAAATATATACTATTTTACTAATACTTTTAATTATAATACATAATTATTTAATTTTAAAATATTTTTTATTTTATAAAAAAATAACTCTAATCATATGATTAGAGTTATTCAAATTGGAGCTGGTGATAGGAATCGAACCTACAACCTGCTGATTACAAGTCAGCTGCTCTACCGTTGAGCCACACCAGCATATTGGCGGGAATAACAGGACTCGAACCTGTGACCCATTGATTAACAGTCAATTGCTCTACCAACTGAGCCATATTCCCATATATTAAATTGGAGGCGACACCCAGATTCGAACTGGGGATCAAGGAGTTGCAGTCCACTGCCTTACCACTTGGCTATGTCGCCTTATCAACACAATACTATTATATTATTTTAAACATTTTTTTGCAACTGTTTTCATTATTTTTTTAATTAAATTTTTATACTTTTTTCGACTATTTTAGAGCTTTATAATATGTGTGGTAATTTCATATATCAGTAAGAAATATATGTACATTTCTTACTGATATATTTATTATTTTAATATTAAAGGCTATTTATCTTAGCTAAAACCTCATCTAAATCTATTCCATGTATTTCACAAGCTTGTTCTAATCTCTCCATTGCAGCTGAAGGGCAACCTAAGCATCCCATACCATAGTCCATAAGTATTTTTACTGCCTCTGGTTTTTCTTTTATTATATCTCCTATTATAGAATCTTTAGTTATCATTATAATTCCTCCTTTAAATTTGCTATTTCTAATACATCTTTTCTAAAACTTTCTATACCTATTCTATCTATGAATTCACCTAACTTTTCGCCCATTTGACCATGCTCATTATAGTAGTTAAGTAAAGTTTCAACTAAGGTATATGCTTCTTTCTCTGATAATTTTTTAGTTATTATATCAGCTATTCTTGGATAAAAACCTGCACTTCCTCCTGCACATACAAAGAAAGTTCCATCAATATCTACTAAAACTCCAATGTCTTTAGAATATACACTTGTACATGCATTTCTACATCCCGCAACTCCTATTTTTGTTCTGTTTGGAAGTGGCATTCCATGAAAGTTTTTACTTATTCTCATAGCTATACCTATCGTTGGATACTTTGACCTTTTACAAAAATTTGCTGGACACATCTCTACATTTTTTACAGAATATTGATTTGTAACTGCTGGTTTCATATCAAGTTCTTTCCATATATCATCTAGATCTTCTTCTTTTAAATTAGTTATTAATATTCTTTGACCTGATGTTATTTTTAATACTCCATTATATTTTTTAGCTACATTAGCTATTTTTATAAGAGTATCTGGTAATACAAACCCTCCTGGTATATGAGGAGTTATTCCATATGTTCTTTTACCATCCCTTATTTTTTGTAAATTCCCATGATTACTCATCTATATCTACACTTTACCTTTCTTATAAAGTTAAGTTACATCTATTTAAATTTTATTTAACCTTATTATATCCTATTTTTCGTAAAACTTGTGTAACATATGTTACATAAAACTCAAATTATTACTGTAAATATGAAATTTTTTTCATTAATATTTTAAAGTGTATTGTATCGTCTGTATGAGTTATAAATAGTTTTAGCTTAGCATAAAATATTTTATATAAAAAAGACACCATTTTATATGGTATCTTCTTTATTAAAATTAGTTTCCTAAGAACATATTTAAATCATCTTCAACATTTGTTATCCCACCTATTCCAAAGTTTTCAACTAAAACCTTAGCAACATTTGGTGATAAGAATGCTGGTAATGTTGGTCCTAAATGTATATTTTTAACTCCAAGATATAATAATGATAATAATACTATTACAGCTTTTTGTTCATACCAAGCTATATTAAATGATATTGGTAAATCATTTATATCTTCTAATTCAAATACTTCTTTAAGTTTTAATGCGATAAGTGCTAATGAGTAAGAGTCGTTACATTGTCCTGCATCTAATACTCTAGGTATACCATTTATATCTCCTAAAGGTAGCTTGTTGTATTTATACTTAGCACATCCTGCTGTTAATATAACTGTATCTTGTGGTAAAGCCTTAGCAAATTCTGTGTAGTAGTTTCTTGACTTAGCTCTTCCGTCACATCCACCCATTACAAAGAATCTCTTAATAGCACCAGTTTTAACTGCTTCTACTACTTTATCTGCAAGAGCGAAAACTTGATTATGTGCAAATCCACCTATTATTTCTCCAGTTTCTATCTCTATAGGAGCTTTACACTTTTTAGCATGTTCTATTATAACAGAGAAATCTTTATCATCTTCTGCATTTCCTTTTATATGTGTACATCCAGCAAATCCTGCTGCTCCAGTAGTATACAATCTATCTTTATAGCTATCTTTTGGCGGAACTATACAGTTTGTAGTCATTAATATTGGACCATTGAAGCTTTCAAATTCTTCTTTTTGCTTCCACCAAGCATTTCCATAGTTACCTACAAAGTGTGGATACTTTTTAAACGCTGGATAATAATGAGCTGGTAACATTTCAGAATGAGTATATACATCTACTCCTGTTCCTTCTGTTTGTTTAAGTAATAATTCTAAATCTTTTAAATCATGTCCTGATACTAATATACCTGGATTATTTCTAACACCTATATTAACTTTAGTTATTTCTGGATGTCCATAAGTTCCAGTATTTGCACTATCAAGTAAAGCCATTCCGTCTACCCCAACCTTACCTGTTTCTAATGTTAATGCTATTAATTCGTCAATAGTTAGGCTATCATCTAATGTTTTAGCTAAAGTGCTTTGTAAAAATGCATTAACTTCTTCATTGTCATACCCTAAAGCATTAGCATGCTTCATATATGCTGATAAGCCTTTTAATCCATATATTATAAGTTCTCTTAAACTTCTTATATCTTCATCTTTTGTAGCTAATACACCAACTTTAGTTGATTTTTCGTCTAGTATTGTATCTATTTCTACTTCTTTCTTACCACTTCCTAGTATCGTGTTTTTTAGTTTAGATAATACAGATACTTTAGCATCTAATTCTTCATTATTTGATGCATTCCATAACGCTGCTTCTGATAAATTTTCTTTGTTCTTTAATTTTGATAATAATTCTTCTTTAGTTTTTAAAGTTTGTTTTACTCTTTCATAGAATATTTCATCATCAAAATTTGCATTAGTTATTGTTGTAAATAAGTTTATAGTTATTAGATGGTTAACAGTACTATCTATTTTTTTTCCTTCATTTCTTAGTCTAGTAGTAACCTCTGATAATCCTTTAGTTGTATATATTAATAGATCTTGCATTCTTGCTAGATCTGGTGATTTTCCACATACTCCAAATTTTGTACATCCTGTACATCCTGCTGTTTCTTGACACTGAAAACAAAACATTTTATTTTCCATTTCATGTCCTCCTCTTTATTTTATGTGATAATTATATGTTATAATAGTATATATTTCTGTAACATACGTTACACTAATAAAAAAATTATAAAAGTAGGTGATTTTTTGTTTAAAACTAGAGAGGAAGCATTACATTTTTTTAAAGATTCAACTTATACCATATCTAAATATAATAAAAATGATATTATAGCTATTGAAGGTTCTCCTTGCGACAAAGTAGGATTAATATTACAAGGTAGTATTGATGTAAAACGTATATTAACCAGTAATAATGTTATACATATGTCTTCTTTATCTGTAGGTAACTTTTTTGGAGAAATTATAGCGTTCTCAGATACTAATGCGTACCCTGCTACTATAATGGCATCTAGTAATTGTGAAATAATGTTTATACATAAAACTTCATTTATAATCTTTTGTACTAAAAATCCAGATTTTTTAGATATGTTTTTAAATGACTTAAGTAATAAGATTATACAACTTAATAATTCTATAAAAAATTTATCTTTTTCAAGTATACGTCAAAAACTAAGTAACTATCTAATTACACAACATACTATTCAGAAAAGTAAATTTATAAAACTTGGCATAACAAAACAAAAGCTTTCTGAAATGCTTGGTATCCCTAGACCTTCTTTATCTAGAGAGCTTATGAAAATGAAATCTGATGGACTTATAGATTATTCAAAAGATACAATTAAAATATTGGATATAGAAACTTTAGAAGAGTTATTAATGGAGTAAAAAAAGAGCAAAGTAAGACTTAACAATTATGTCTTCTTTGCTCTTTTATATTTTATTGTCTATTTTATTATTTTAATTAATTCTTTTAATTTATTTTCATCTATTCTACCAAAAGGACTATTATCAATTCTTATAGCTGTCCCAAAGTGGTAATCCGTGGCATTTGTTGATTCTTTTATTGTGTTTATATTTTCAAAGTTGAGTCCCCCACCTAGTAGTATATTTATATCTTTTGATACTTCTATCATAGACTTTATTTTTTCTATATTATAATCTATACGTTTAGTACCACCTGCTGTTAATATATTTGTTATATTATATTTATTTAATATCTCAGTACTTTTAATCACATTTGTAAAATCTATAGCCTTATGGAAAGTTACATCAATTCCTTTACATTTTTTAAGCAATCTTTGTAGATTTACTTCATCTATATTATTTTCTTTGTCTAAAAGCCCCAACACTACTCCATTTACACCTAAACTTTTAGCTATCTCTATATCTTTTTCCATTATTTCTATATCATACTCACTATATACAAAACTATTTTCATGATTTCTTATCATAACGTTAACAGGTATATTTACGTTATTTACTACCTTTTCTATAGTAGCAAAACTTGGAGTTAAACCTCCTTCTGTTAGCGCACTAATAAGTTCTATTCTATCACCTCCACAAGCTTCTATAGTTTTAGCGTCTTCAACTGACATCCCTATTATTTCTAACATATTCTCTCCCTTTTTAAGTATAATTTATAACTATTATACATTAATTCTATCGTTATAATAAGGTTCTGTATGAACTATAACTTGACAATTTTCATTTATTTCTTTTCTTATAACATCTTCTATCTTATGACCTAATATATGTGCCTCTTCTGTGCTTAAATTTGGATTTACTAATACATGCATATCAATATGAATATCATTTTGACTTCCTCTACTTCTAATTTTATGCACATCTTTAACTTCATCAAATCTAATTACAATATCATTTATAACTTTTTCATCTATAATAGCTTTATCTACTAATACGCCTATAGACGATATTAGTATTTCATATGCGGAATGAAGTATAAATAAAGCTACTACTACTGATACTATCGGGTCAATAATTGGAGGAAGACCCATGTTTATACCAAATAAAGTTATTAAAACTCCTATCGATACAAACACGTCACTTTTTGTATGCATTGAGTCTGCTATTAGGATATGACTATTTAATTTTTTTCCCATTTTATACTCATATTTACTCACCAATATATTTATAAATAATGTGAAAATTAATATAAGTAGACTTTCAATTGTAATTGATGGTTCTACAATATTTTTAAATCTATCTATAGACTCTATGATTATATTTATTCCTACCAGAGTTAACATAGCTCCTATAAACATACTTGCAAGAATTTCAAACTTCCTATGTCCATAAGGATGCTCTCTATCTTTAGGCTTTATGGCTATACTTATGCCTACTATTCCTACCACATTTGACGCTCCATCTGATAAGGAGTGAAATCCATCAGCCATCATACTAGCACTTTTAATAAAACCTCCTATTATTATCTTCAACAAAGCTACGATTAAATTTGCAAATAAAATTATCCATAATATTTTTTTTACTTCTCTTAGATTACTATTCATAGTGCCTCCTTTTAGTAATAAATAAAATTATATGAAATCTCTTAAAATCTGGTAATAACTATCATTTACCTTTAAACTAAAAAATCCATGAAAAGCATATTTATGCTTTTCATGGATTTTAATTTAAATTAGTATTGTTATTCATATTATTTATATATTCAAATATAGTTACATTTGTGCATTCTTTTTTAGAATCTACTAAATTAGATACGGTTACTCCTAGTAATCTTATCTGTTTATTTTTAGTATCCACATTTTTTAATAATTCATATACATTAGTTCTAATATCCTCTTTTTTATATATTGGATTTCTTAAACTTAAGCTCCTTGTTATTTGACTAAAATCATCATACTTTATTTTTAAAGTTATAGTTTTTCCTAAATTATTAGAATATGATAGTCTATGTGATACATCTTCACATATTTGTGAAAGTATCTCTAAAACTTCCTCATCATCTATACTTAAGTTATTTTTTAAAGTAGTTTCTGAACCAACTGATTTTCTTTCTCTATGCGGTTTAACTTCTCTATAATCAATACCTCTTGCAAATTGATAAAATACATAACCTCTATTTTTAAATATTGATTCTAATTCACTAATATCTAATTGCCTTAAATCATATCCATTTTTTATTCCTAAATTATTTAGTGTTTTTGCTGTTACCTTGCCAACTCCAAAAAATTTGTTTATTGGGAGCTTGTCTAAAAATTCTTGTTTATTTTCTGGTGTTATTACCGTTAATCCATTAGGCTTTTTGTAGTCTGATGCTAGCTTAGCCAAAAATTTATTATAAGATACCCCTGCAGAAGAAGTTAATCCAACTTCTCTTAAAATATCTTTCTTTATCATCTTAGCTATTTGTGTTGCATATTTTATTCCTTTTTTATTTTTAGTAACATCTAAGTATGCCTCATCTAAAGATAAAGGCTCTACTAAATCTGTATATCTATAAAATATATTTCTTATCTTTTGTGATACTTTATGATATTCTTCAAATCTAGGCCTTATGAAATATGCATATGGGCACCTCTTATATGCAGTTTTTGATGGCATAGCTGAGTGAATCCCATATTTTCTAGCTTCATATGAACAAGTAGCTACAACTCCTCTACTTTCTGGTCTCCCTCCAACTATCACAGGTTTCCCTCTTAAACTTGGGTTATCTCTTTGCTCTATAGATGCATAAAAGGCATCCATATCTATATGAATTATTTTTCTATTATCTACCAATTTAATCACCTTTTAAATCTTGATTTATATATATATCTTACATTAATTTTGGTTTATTTTTATATTTTATTTGCCTCAATTCTGCTTTTTATATATTATTTAAAGTTTTTTAAAAAATAACTTGCAAATTTTTGAAAAAACCTTTAAAATAGTTATTCCAAGGAACTAAGTTATTTTTAGTTCTTGATGACCGTATTTTTATATTTATTTTTATTTTGTAATTGTATACAAAAAGACCATACTACTATTTGTAATATGGTCTGATTTTTTATATCAATTTCTAATTTGCGTAGTAAAGATTTTGCGATGGATACTCTGGATCAGATGTTACATCTATTCCAAGTTCTCTAAATGTTTGTTCATCACTTTTACTTAATATAGTTGTTGAGTGTGCTTGAGCTCCTTTTAATAAAGGTAATTTGTCAAGTACAACTTGTGCAGTTGGGTTTGTAACAGCGCATATGCTAAGTGCAGTTAAAACTTCTTCACAACTTAACTCTGGATTTCTACTTCCTAAAGTTTTAGTTTTTAAGTTTACAATTGGCTCAAGTATAGCTGGTGATATTAGATGTAATTCATCATCTATATTTGCTAAATGTTTTATAGCATTTAATGTTGCTGCTGCAGTTGCATCCATTAATTCTGAACCTTTACCTGTAAGTATTACCCCATCATTTAATTCTATTGCAACAACTGGGCACATATCATTTTTATTTGCAGCTTCTTTTAATTTGTTGCTGTACTCTCTTGCTGGCATAACAACTGTTCTATCTTCTGGCTTTAAGTTAAGTCCTTGCATTATAACTTGTATTCTTTCAAAAGCACCTTTATCAACTTGTCCTTTTTTGTATTCACAAGCAGTCTTGAAATATCTTCTTATTATTTCTTGTCTAGATGCTTCTTGTACAACTTCATCATCTACTATACCAAATCCAACTCTATTAACACCCATGTCTGTTGGTGATTGATATATAGATTCTTTTCCTGTTATTTTTTCGATTATTTTTTTAAGAACTGGGAATAATTCTAAATCTCTATTGTAGTTTACAGACATTTCACCGTATTTTTCAAGATGGAACGAGTCTATCATATTTACGTCTTTTAAATCTACTGTAGCTGCTTCATAAGCTATATTTAAAGGATGCTTTAAAGGTACATTCCATACTGGGAATGTTTCAAATTTAGAATATCCAACAGCATTTCCTCTTTTATTTTCATGGTATAACTGACTTAAACAAGTACCAAGCTTACCACTATTTGGACCTGGAGCTGTAACAACAACTATAGGCTTAGTAGTTTCTATGTATGGATTTGCTCCATATCCTTCATCACTTACTATTGTATCAACATCTGTTGGGTAACCTTTTGTTGGGGCATGCTTATATACTTTTATTCCTCTACGCTCTAATTTATTTATGAAAACTGTTGTAGCAGGTTGTCCTTCATATCTTGTTATAACAACGCTGTTTACATCTAATTCGTAACTTCTTAAATCATCGATAAGTCTTAGAACTTCCATATCATAAGTTATACCGAAGTCTCCTCTTATCTTATTTCTTTCTATATCTCCTGCATAAACACATATCACAACTTCTACTTTTTCTTTTATGTGTTGAAGTACTTTTATTTTGGCATTTTCATCAAAACCTGGTAATACTCTTTTAGCATGTAAATCTCCTATTAGCTTACCACCAAATTCTAAATAAAGTTTGTCAAAATTATTAACTCTTTCTAAGATATATTTTGATTGCTCTTCTAGATATTTCTTGTGATCGAATCCTATCTTCATCTTTGCACCTCACTAAATTATTTAATTTTTGATAACCGTATTTTTATATATATTTTTATTCGTATTAGTGAAATTTGTTTAAAAATGTAATATTTTTTCTCTTATTTTCACTTTAAGGTTATATTATACATTCAACTTTTCAATATTTCAAGATTATTTTTTGTATTTTTAATATATATATTTATATATATTAAGTATTCACAAATATATTAAAATATACAAGTAAATCAGCAAAAATACTTATTTTTTTAAGTTTTGTTTTAAAATAATTTAAAAAGCTAAGATTTTACTCTTAGCTTTTAATTTAATTATATTTAGTTTAATTTAACAATCAAAGAATCCTTCTTGTCCACATATTATTAATAATAATATTAAAAATGGTATCCATGAACATATATCTATTTCACACCATACATCTCCAAATGCTAGGAATAAGAAAAATAGTACTATTATCCACCATGCTCCAAATCCACCTTCACAGCCTCCAAAGAATCTGTCTAACATATTACTCATATATTTACCTCCTGTTGTCATTTATATTCTAGAGTTTTTATACTCTTAAGATATATTATGTAGGACGGTTTATTTTTGATATAATTTTATATTTGCAATTTACATCATTAATCGACAGATTTGAGAAATTCCACTATTTCTACATTTTTTAATTATGATACATGGATATATTGATAATTAATCATAATACTATTTTAAATATAAATGCAATTATATAACTTTTGTAACCTGCTATTCTACCAAACATTATACTTTCTCTGTATATAAATACTTACCTCATTATCATAAAATCCCAAGACTTTTATCGTAATTACTTTTCTCATTATTTCTGAAATATTTACATTTGCCAGTTTATAAAGAAGCATAAAGGCTAAAGCTCCTATTGATACTGTCATTATAATAACTACATAATTTAAACTTTATATAGTATTTGTTAAACATCTAAACATAATGAGATACATAATTCTCAGCTATGCCTATAACCTTAACCTTTTTCATTTTATATGGTAATTTCTATATCGTAAACAATTCCACTATAGTCCTACATATAGTATATTTTAATTCACCCTTTATAAATTTCATTCATATTATATTTAGTAATATAATAAGTGTTAAAGTCTTATGTAACTTTATTGGAGGAGATATATTTGAGTTTTATAAATACAGAAAATAAATATATAAATAATGGGATTCGATTTTTTAATTTAGGAAATATATACTATTATGGTCTAGATGTAGAAAAAAATTTTAAAAAAGCATTTGGTTTATATTTAAAAGCTTCCACTTTTAATATAGCTGAAGCTTTTAACATGCTCGGTGTTTTATCTTTTAATGGAGAAGGGGTAAATAAAAATTTAGAAGATAGTGTATATTACTTTGAAAAGGCTAAGGATTTAGGAAATTTAACTGCTATGTTTAACCTAGCATTAATCTATGTTTTCTCTGAAGATAAAAAAGACTATTGTAAAGCTCATGCCTATTTAGAGAAACTTGTCGATTTAGGCTATATATTAGCCAAAGATGTTTTGGACTATTTATACTATAATGGCTATGGAGAAAATAAAGACTATAATAAAGCATTAAATTATTGGATTAATAATGATATCTTAGATTTTTCTAATATAAATATGAATAATGATATTAATATTCCTTACACTATTGAAGATTTTGGCAACTTTGAAGAGTTAGTTATTGAAAATTCTAATTTTAGCGATGATATTGAGGATAAAAGACTAATAGATGCTGATAACTACTATAATGGGACTTTAGGTAAAATCGACTATACTAAAGCATTTGATATATACCTTAAATTAGCTGAAGGTGGGAACGGATATGCACAGATAAAAGTAGCTAATATGTATAAAGATGGACTTGGTATTGAAAAAGACTATACTAAATCTTTAAAGTGGTACTCAAAAGCACTTTCTAACTCTAATAAGTAGTAAAAAATTAAAAAGTCTTCTATTAGTTTAAAATAAACAAATAGAAGGCTTTTTAATTTTTTGTTATATTATTTAATATATCTTTATATACTATACTTCCATTATTATAGGGAAAACAATAGGTCTTCTTTTAGTTTTATGGTATAGCAATTGTTCTATGGATCTTTTAATATTTGTTTTTAGTATTTGCCACTCCAATATTTCTTGTTCTAGGCATTTTTCTATCTCTTCTTTTGATACCTCCTTTATTTTATTTATTAAATCCTCTGCTTCTCTAGCGTATATAAATCCTCTAGTTATTACGTCTGGACCTGCTACTATACTATAACTATCTCTATTTATAGCAACTACAATAGTTACCATTCCATCTTTAGCTAAATCTCTTCTATCTCTAAGTACAATATTTCCTACATCACCAACTCCTAAACCATCTACAAATATAACCCCTGTATGAACTCTTTTATTTGCATTTACCCCTTCATTAGTTATTTCTAACACTTGTCCAGTTTCTAAGGTAAATACATTTTGAGGCTTCATTCCTAACTTTATAGCCAAATCTTTATGATGTTTTAAGTGTCTATATTCTCCGTGTACTGGCATAAAGTACTTAGGCTTAACTAAGCTATGAATAAGCTTTAACTCCTCTTGATAGGCATGTCCTGACACATGGATTTCTTCTAAATCCTCATATATAACATCTACACCTTTTTTAAATAATTGGTTTATAACCCTAGAAACTAACTTATCATTACCAGGTATAGGTGATGCAGATATTATAAAAAAGTCGTCTGGTTCTATAATTATCTTTCTATGTGATCCATAAGCTATTCTAGAAAGACCCGCCATTGATTCTCCCTGGCTTCCTGTTGTTATTATAGTTATTTCATTATTTGGATACTTACTTATATCATCTATATCTACTATGTATTCTGTAGGTATATGCAAATATCCTAGTTCCATAGCTACTTGAGATATATTTTCCATACTTCTCCCACTAAATACTACTTTACGATTTTGCATTACAGATGCATTTACTATCTGTTGCATTCTATGAATATTAGAAGCAAATGTAGCTACAATTATTCTTCCTTTAGCATTTGTAAAAATTCTATTTAATGTTTCTCCTATAGTTTTTTCAGATATAGAATGTCCACTTCTTTCAACATTTGTGCTATCTGCCATTAAAAGTAGTACACCTTTTTTGCCCAGTGTAGCTATTCTGTTTAAATCTGTCATTCGCCCATCTATAGGAGTGTAATCTATCTTAAAGTCTCCTGTATGAAGTATTATACCTAAAGGTGTGTGTATGGCTAATCCACACGCATCGGCTATACTATGAGTCACCCTGATAAATTCTATTTTCATATTTTCTAATTTTATACTTTGACCAGCTTTTACAGGGTTTAAATCTACATGATTTAACAAATCATGTTCCTTTAACTTATTCTCTACTAGTCCTATTGTAAGTTTCGTTCCGTATACTGGTATATTTAACTGTTTTAATATATATGGTATAGCTCCTATATGGTCTTCGTGTCCATGTGTTAAAAACATTCCCTTTACTTTATCTTTTTTATCTAACAGATATCGTATATCTGGTATAACTAAATCTACTCCATACATATCTTCATCCGGAAAAGATATCCCACAATCAATAATGATTATTTCATTATTATACTCTATCGCAGTTATATTTTTTCCTATTTCTCCAAGACCTCCAAGTGGAATAACTTTTATGCTATCCTTATTCATAAAGTATGTCTCCTTTTCTTTTGTTCAATTTATGTTAAATTTAATATTTTGTATTCAATCATTCTATAAGTTATTTTTAACAATATATATTTAATTATTAGTTATTTTTATTAATATGCATCGCCTTTTTCTAATATATAGTCTTTAAACTCTTTCAATATAGATTTATTTTCACCTAAAAATCCTACTAATAAACTTATTTTTTCTAATGTTTCTTCCCTAATAGTATGTTCAATTTTTTCAGTTTCTTCATGAAGATTATTTTGAACACCTATAATTTTTAAAAACGATTCTATAGTGTCATGCCTTTTTAATAATTTTTCTCCAATTTTCTTGCCTTCACGACTTAAATTTATACATCCATATCTTTCATGTTCCAATAAATTTTTACCGCTCAGCCTTTTTACCATTTTACTTGCTGATGGTATTTTTACATTTAGCGCTAATGCAACTTCAGCAACTTTAATTTTCTTATTTTCTAGATATAATCTATATATCATCTCAATATAGTCTTCTTCGCTAGGACTAAGTTTATTATTTTTTATATATTCATTAAATGTGTAATACTCATTATTCATTGTTTTAACCTCCTATGTGTCTTATATTAAATATATTAAATGCCTATTTTTAATAGTACTTTTATGTAACATTTCTTATAATTTTTTCATAGTATTTAGTGTGAAAGTTAGCTTAGACTAAGTTTGAATTTTATGGAGGTGCATTATGACTAAGCTCAGTGATATAGATATAAACTCTACAGTTATAGTTAAACAACTTTTAACTGATGGATATATAAGAGAAAGAATGCTTGCTCTAGGTCTTACAGATGGTGCATTAGTTCATGTTATAAGAAAAGGACCTAAAAATAATTTAACAGTATACGATATAAGAGGAGCAAAAATAGCCCTTAGAAAAGAAGAGGGAGATAACATTATTGTTTCTAGAATTTAATTTTTAGTTTTATAAAGGGGGGATTTATTATGGGTTTAACTCATGACTCTACAAAAGCAAAATCCTTAAAAGATATGTTTGACATTGAAAGAAAGCCCAACCAGTATGTCATTGCCTTAGCTGGTAACCCTAACACTGGTAAAAGTACTGTTTTTAATACTTTAACCGGCTTAAAGCAACATACTGGCAATTGGCCTGGTAAAACAGTTTGCACTGCTCGTGGGGATTTTAAATACAATAATAAAGAATATGCTTTAGTAGATTTACCAGGTACTTACTCTCTATTTGCTGCATCACAGGAAGAAATGGTGGCTAGGGATTTTGCTTGTTTTGGAAATCCAGACGCAGTTATTGTTGTTGCTGATGCTACATCTTTAGAAAGAAATTTCAATCTAGTTTTTCAAATTATGGAATTAACTGATAAAGTTATACTTTGCATAAATCTAATTGATGAAGCTGAGAAAAAAGGTATTTCTATTAATAAGGACAAAATAGAAAAATATCTAGGAATACCTGTTGTTTTGACATCAGCTAGAAATAAAAAAGGAATTGATGAACTTTTATGTACTTTAGATAAAGTAGTATTAAATCAATACGAGTATAATAATAAAATTATAAAATATAATAAAGAAATTGAGAGTTATGTAAGTATTATAGAAAAAGACTTAAAAGAATATATTCCTTTTATAAAATCTAGATGGCTTGCTTTAAGGCTTATTGATGGAGATAATAGTATTTATAAATCTATGAATGACTATGTAGATGGTGACTGTAACAAATCAATTGATTTAATTAAATCAAAACTTCCACTAAATATAGATAAAAAATCAATAAGAGATAGTATAAGTAAGACTAATTATGAATATGCTTCTGAACTATATAATTTATCTATAAATATAAAAAGTGATATAAAGTACAAGAGAGATGATAAAATAGATAAGATTATTACATCTAAAGTATTTGGAATTCCTTTAATGCTATTGTGTCTTGCTTTTATACTTTGGTTAACTATACAAGGTGCAAACTATCCTTCACAGATGATATCTAATGTACTTTTTGGTATAGAACCACATATATATAATTTTTTAGAAACTATACATCTACCTGTTTGGTTAAATGAAATGCTTACTTTTGGTATGTATAGAACTCTGGCTTGGGTTGTTTCTGTAATGTTGCCACCTATGGCAATATTTTTCCCACTATTTACTTTACTTGAGGATTTTGGGTATCTTCCTAGAGTTGCATTTAACTTAGATCATTTATTTAAAAAAGCATGTTGTCATGGTAAACAATGTCTTACTATGTGTATGGGATTTGGTTGTAATGCTGCTGGTGTTATAGGTTGTAGAATAATTGATTCTCCAAGAGAAAGACTAATTGCAATACTTACCAATAACTTTGTTCCTTGTAATGGTAGATTTCCAACTTTGATTGCTGTAGCTACAATATTTTTCTCTTCAGCCATTGCAAGTTCCACTTCTACAAGTATAGTAACTGCTCTTTGCATTGCTTTGATAGTAGTATTTGGTGTATTAATAACACTTTTAGTCTCTTATGGGTTGTCAAAGACACTATTAAAAGGAGTTCCTTCTACTTTTACACTAGAGCTTCCACCATACAGAACTCCTCAAGTAGGAAGAGTTTTATATACATCTATTATTGATAGAACTTTATTTGTCTTATACAGGGCAATTATAGTTGCCATACCTGCTGGTATTGTGACATGGGTATTTGCTAATATTTATATAGGAGACATGAGTATTCTAGTTCATGTAGCAAATTTCCTTGATCCAATAGCTAAATTTATAGGTCTTGATGGATTTATTCTTTTGGCCTTTATACTTGGTTTACCTGCAAATGAAATAGTCATACCAGTTTTACTAATGTCTTATTTGGCTACAGGTTCAATGATTGAATTAGATGAACTTTCAGCTTTAGGAACAGTTTTAAGAGATAATGGATGGACTTATCTAACAGCACTTAATGTTATGTTATTTAGCTTACTTCATTGGCCTTGTGCTACTACCTTAATCACTATAAAAAAGGAAACAGGTAGTGCTAAATGGACTTTAATCGGATTTTTACTACCTACTGTAATAGCATTTACAATTTGCTTTATGACAACTTGCTTATTTAACATTTTAGGCTTAGCTTAATATTAATAAATAAAAAATAGAGCTATCTTATAAGATAGCTCTATTTTTATAGTTATAGTAGATTAAAAATTATTCTATTGATTTACCATTTCATTATATTCTTTTTCATTTTTAGGTGCTTTTAATTCACCTTTTTCAAACTTTTCAATTTGTTGATTTACATAATCCATTACATCTTGTGGTACTAAGTTTTTAGTACTTTCAGGTAATCCAACAGCACCTTCTTTTAGGCCATATATTGTTGTTGTTCCACCTTCAAACTTATCTTCTTTTAACTTCTCGACTACATCATATACACCAACGTCAACCCTTTTTATAGCTGAAGTTAATACATTTTTAGGCGCTAGAGAACTTTGATCTCTATCAACACCTATAGCATATTTACCTTCTTCCTTGGCAGCTTCTATAGCCCCAGTACCAACATCTCCACCTGCAGTGAATATTATATCAGCACCTTGAGAATACATTTGCTTAGCTATAGCCTTACCTTTTGCTTGGTCTGTAAATGAGTTTGCATATTGAACTTGTATTTTAGCTTCTGGATTTGTGGCTTTTACCCCTGCCATATATCCATATTGGAATGCTTCTATAACTGGTAACTCCATACCACCTATAAATCCTACATTATTAGTCTTAGTCATTTTACCAGCAACTATACCTGCTAAATATGCAGATTGTTCTGAGTTAAATTGCACTGCTTCTACATTTTTAGGTACTTCTTTATATGTTTCATCTATTAAAGCAAACTTTTGGTCTGGATACATTTTAGCTGCTTCTTCTATAGCTGGTGCTAATTTCATACCTACCCCTAGTATTAAATCTGTATCTTGGTCTACTAAAGTTTCTATGTTACTTGCATAGTCTGAATCTTGCTTTGATTCTAAGTATGTAACATCTACTCCTAAATCTTTTTTTGCCTTCTCTAGACCTTCCCATGCAGATTGATTAAATGATTGATCATTTACTCCTGCTACATCTGTTACCATAGCTATTTTTAATTTACCATCATCTTTCTTTTCACTTTCTCCGCCTGAACATCCTACTAATAATGATGCTGATAATGCAGTTACAGTTGCTAATGATACTAACTTTTTAAATGTCATGATAAATCCTCCTAGTTTTATTCAAAACCCCGCCTTTTTAAGTTGTCCAAAGATAAAACTTTTTTATTTCATAAAAAAATCCTTTTATCAGCATGATAAAAGGATAGTAATTTCTATACTACTAGTGTAAACATTAATATCTTTTTAGTCTCTCTGGACTATTTTAAAGCTGATTTAGTATTATTTTGTTTTCATTTTTATTTATTATTACATTTTTATACATAGTTGTCAATATATAAAACAACAAATAAATTTAAATTTTATTTTTTAAGTTTAACTATTTAATTTTTCTATATACAAAATTTTATAATTAATTTTTATTAAAATATAAAACATTTGCTATATGCATTAGAGTTCCTACTGCTAAGCATCTTTCATCTATATTAAATGTAGAAGTATGAAGCTGAGTAACCTCTTGATTACTATTCCTGCAACCGATATGATAAAAAACACCTTTACATTCTTCTAAATAATAAGAAAAATCTTCTCCTCCTAAAGATGGCTTCTCCTTTAGTATAAATCTATCTTTTCCAAATAATTTTTCTGTACTTTCAGCTACTATATCTACTAGATAATCATCATTTACTACAGGAGGATACCCATCGCTTCCCCATAATACTTCTCCTTTACAATCAAATGCTCTACATATATCTGATACTATATTTTCTATCCTTTTTATCATTTCTTTTCTTGTATTTTTGTTTATTGTTCTTAATATTCCATTCATTGAAACCTCTTCACATATAATATTTTGAGCTTCTCCTCCCATAATTTTGCCAATTGTCAAAACTGCACTATCTAATGGTGATATATTTCTACTTACTATGCTTTGTAGGGCTAAAATTATACTAGAAGCTACTAGTATAGCATCCTTTCCTGATTCTGGGTATGCTCCATGAGATTTTTTACCTTTTATAATAATTTTTAAACTATCAGTGCTTGCATTTAATATATTATATTTTGTCTCTATATATCCAGTCTCTAAATATGGCATTACATGTAATCCAAACATATAATTTACATCTGGATTTTTCATACATCTATCTTCTACTAAAAATTTTGCTCCTCCTACTGTTTCCTCTGCTGGTTGAAATAGAAATTTTACATTTACATGTAACTTATCTTTCATATCATTTAAAATCTTACATGCTCCAAGTAGCATAGCTATATGAGCATCATGTCCGCAAGCATGCATTACACCTTTATTTTTTGATTTATAATTAATTTCGTTTTCTTCATTTATGGGCAATGCATCCATGTCAGCTCTAATTCCTATAGTTATATTATTTTTTGGTTTTATAATGTAAGCCATAACTCCGTTGTGTTTTTCAAATTCTGTATACTCTATGTTCATTTCCTTTAAGTAATTTAATATTCTATTTTTAGTGTTGTATTCATTTAATGATAATTCTGGGTACTTGTGAAACTCTCTTCTCACCTCTATTAACCAATTCTCTATATCTTCTACCTTTCTTTTAATATTTTCAGTATACATAAAGTCTCCTTTATAAAAATAATTTACATAAAAATATATGTATTAAAATACTTTTTAAGAAATATATTTTATATATATTGTTGTTTATACCTCAATTCATGTATTATATATTTTTGTTTTATTTAAAAGGTGTAAGTTAATAAATATAGAATTTTATTATTGTATTAATTTTCAAAATTTTTACATTTATTTTGAGAGGTGTGATAAGTATGTTTGAAATGGTTAAATTTCCTTATAATGCTAGACCTGTTGCAAGATTAGATGCTAATAACATTGTCCATAATCATTTATATCATGACTGTCCTATTGGCAAAGTTTGTGATAATGTTATGTATGATCTTAGTGATAATCCAATTGGGAGAGTAGAAGAAGATGGTACTATTCATTCTCACCATATAAATAATTCGCCTATTGGTAAAGTTAACTCTGATGGTTATATATCTAAAGGAAATGATTTAGTTGGAAGAATAGATTGCAATAATCAACTAGCTGGTGGAGCTTATTTATTATTAATACATGATAATAGATAAACTTTTGAAAAATTATTATTTAACTTACTTTATATTTTAATAATGTTTAATTTTTTTATTAAAAATAGAAAAAGTATCTATAAATCTAGACACTTTTTCTATTTTTTATTTATGTAAATATATTCTTTATTTTATAAATTGACCTATAAAATCAATCATCATTTTCTTAAATACGCCGCTATAATCTACTATTTGTGCTAATTGATTCCCATTAGGTGTTTGACTATTATAATTTGATATTTTAAATGTTAGGTATCCATCAACTTCTTCAATAAGATATCCAACATCTTTTGTATTTGATAATTCAAGATCTCCCATATCTACATCCATATCTTTTATTATTTCTTTATTTGCACAAAGTATTCCTTCTGAATATGTGCTTATATCTGTTCCAAATACTACATATTTAGCACTTGTATCTTTTGATGTTTTAAGGAATAATCTATTTGTTAGGTTACTTTTTTCCATATTAACAGGTATTAATTCACTGTTTATAGCCTCATCTAAATTATTTTTAGTAGTTTCTATGAATTTGTCCATATCAAATTTTTCTTTTTCTATTTTTAATATGTTTAAAGTATCTAAATTTTCTTGAGGTATATATTTTACCACATTCTCAAATACATGATATACATCTCTTATCTCATATCCTTTATTTATGTAACTTTCCTTTACTTTATATTCTTCATCAAATTCTTTTAATAATTTTTTATTTTCTTCTTTACTTTCATAGTCTTTTATACTTGTTACAAATGGTATTATTTTGCTTGGTTTCATTAAGAACATTTCTAATGGTTTTATAGTATCATTTGCTTCTTTTATGTCACTTTCTTCAAATGCAACCTCTATTCCATCTTCTAAGAAAGCAACTTCAACTTCCATCTCATATTCATTTTCATCTATTATATTACTTCCTACTGGATACATTACTACTAACTTGCTTTTGTCGTAAACATATCCAAATGCATAATCTATTTCTAGCTGTTTTGTCATATTTTTCTCCTTAGTATTTTAGTTATGTATTTATTATATCAAATATTATAAACCTTTATATTTAATATTAATACCAAATACATTATTTTTTATCTTATTTACAAATATGGATATTAGTATTATAACTCCAAACATACCTGATAGTGGATATATAAGTTTTACTAGTGTTGCAAAAGGTAATCTTCCTCCGATTATTCCTAATACAGTACAAAATATTGCTATGCCTGTGAACTTACTACTCTTTTCCTTAAAATAACTTGTGCATACAGTCCATAGTAACGGAACTGCAGTTGTATATATTCCCGCAATTAACATAAGTGAGAACATAGCCCCTACGATTGGGCCAATTTTATCAGCCATATATAAAGTAGGTATTTCAGTTATGTATATATTTTCTATATCAGACATTATCCCTAAATTAAGAGCTATAGCAGCTGCCATAAATAATACTCCACCAATAATGCCTCCCCATATACAACTACTTTTCTTTTTTGCTGTAGAACCTACTCCAACTAAAAATGGTGTAGCTATTATTAGGTTTAGCCCTGTGTATATTATGCTTGTAGTTAACCAGTGATCTACTGGTTTAGTAACATCTATCGTTGTTAATATTTGATTAACAGCACAAAGAGATTCATAATTTCTTGCAATAGTTACTACTCCAACTCCTACTGACATTATAGCTATAATTGGACCTATATTACCCAAGATATCTATAACCTTATTCATTCCCATAAGTACAGATACTAATGCTAGTGATCCTATTATTATGGAACCTATTTGTTTATCTATCCCATAATATTGATTTATAGATGCTCCTGCCCCTGATATCATAACCATAAAGCTACAAAAGAAAAATATAGGCATAAATAATTTAAAAAATCCACCTATATAATTTCCACATAAATATGTAAATATATCATTGCTACTTCTTAGTTTTTGAGTTTTCCCGATTTCTAATAAACTAGATCCACAATATGCTAGTAAACCCATACATATTAAATTTGACAATATACTAACTATCCCATGTGCTGAAAAAAATTGCATTATTTCTTGTCCGGTAGCAAATCCAGACCCTATACATACAGATATATATGTTCCTGCAAATTTAATTATCTCACTAATACTACTTTTACTTCCCATAGTAATTCCTCCTTATAGATATTAAATCTCATTACATATATATGCTTGTTTACTATATAAATATTAACTACTTGTCTAAATAATATTAAGGTTTATATTATTTAGCCTATTTTTATGATGAAATCATTGGAATCAATAATAAATAAAGAGGTAATCTTTTAAAAGATTACCTCTTTATTTATTATTGTCCTAATGCTTCTTTTCTTAATAGCTCTGCTTTATCTGTTCTTTCCCATGGTAAATCTATATCTGTTCTA
>NZ_JBDPHA010000015.1:0-62737 GCF_039841805.1 Romboutsia sp. 1001216sp1 | reverse complement strand
TACCTGGTTGATAGGTCGAAGGTGTAAGTGCAGTAATGTATTTAGCTTATCGATACTAATAGGTCGAGGACTTGACCAAAATAAAATGATTAACTCTAGATGGTATACAGTTTTGAAAGTACTAATAAAACTAAATATGCGGGTGTAGCTCAATGGTAGAGTTCCGGCCTTCCAAGCCGGCTGTGAGGGTTCGATCCCCTTCACCCGCTCCAAATAAAGATTATGTGGTTATTATAGCAAAGAGGATACACCTGTTCCCATACCGAACACAGAAGTTAAGCTCTTTAGCGCTGATGGTACTTGGGGGGCGACCCCCTGGAAGAGTAAGACGTAGCCACGTAATCTTTTTTATTGATAAAGACACACAAAAATGTAAAAAGAGATATGAATTAAATTCATATCTCTTTTTATTTATAATGAAATTATAAATAATTATTATGATATATTTAATTAAAATAGTAAGTGACTTATAAGAGTAAATAAAAACAATCATTTTAATCCTTTTACTAGATGAAAAATATTTATAAAAATATCTAAGTATTTATGAATATTTTTTGTAAAGCAGGAGATAATTATAATGTAAAACTTAATATAAATAAATTACTCAATCTCCCCCATTTTAAAAAGGTCTCTATCCCCCATAGAGGCCTTTATTTTTTTATAAAATATTAGTGAATTAAAGCAGATTACATATACATTCATTAACAATATCATAAATAGTTAAGCAAGCAGATTCAAATTAACACTACTGCTATATAATGACATTATATAATTCTTCATTAAATAAAAGTTGAATTTCATATCGTTAAAAGACTTATATAAATAAGGTTGAAATCGTAGGATAGTGGGTAATATATAAAGAATATATTACGACAAATGGATGATTTATGTAAATTTTATTAAATAAAGCACAAGATATATATAGATATATGTTATAATTAAATGGTAAAGAACGAATGTTCGTGAGAGAGGAGTGATATTGTTGGAATTTAAATTAAAATCGGAATTTAAGCCTACGGGAGATCAGCCTGAGGCTATAAAGTCAATAGTAGATGCTATAAATAACAATGAAAAGTTTTCTACTCTTCTAGGGGTAACAGGATCTGGTAAAACCTTTACTATGGCTAATATTATAAAAAACGTAAATAAGCCAACATTGATATTAGCTCATAATAAAACATTAGCAGCTCAATTATACAGTGAATTTAAAGAGTTTTTCCCGGAGAATGCAGTAGAATACTTTGTAAGTTACTACGATTACTATCAGCCAGAAGCATACGTAGCTCATAGTGATACATATATAGAAAAAGATGCAAGTATAAATGATGAAATAGATAAGCTTAGACACTCTGCAACAGCAGCAATATTAGAAAGAAGAGATGTTATAATAATTTCATCTGTATCCTGTATATATGGATTAGGGGATCCAGAAGACTATAGACAACTTATGGTATCTCTAAGACCAGGAATGGAAAAGGATAGGGATGAAGTTATAAAGAGATTAATAGATATACAGTATGAAAGAAATGATGTTAACTTTGTTAGGGGTACTTTTAGAGTTAGAGGAGATATTTTAGAAATATTCCCTGCAAGTAATGATGAAAAGGCTATAAGAATAGAATTTTTTGGTGATGAAATTGATAGAATAACAGAAATAGATTATGTTACAGGTAAAATGGTAGGGGTGAGAAATCATGTAGTAATATTCCCGGCATCTCACTATGTAACAACACCAGAAAGAATAGAAAAAGCTATAGTTGAAATAGAAAAAGAGCTTGAAGAAAGAATAAATGAATTTAAAGACAATGATAAATTACTAGAGGCTCAAAGAATTGACCAAAGAACTAGATATGATATAGAAATGTTAAAAGAAATAGGATTCTGCCAGGGTATAGAAAATTACTCAAGACATATAACAGGCAGAAAGCCAGGAGAGAAGCCATATACATTAATGGATTTTTTCCCAGATGATTATTTAATAATAGTTGATGAATCTCATGTTACAGTACCACAAGTAAGAGGTATGTATGCCGGAGATAGATCTAGAAAAGGTTCGCTTATAGATAATGGATTTAGATTACCATCAGCTTATGATAATAGACCTTTAAATTTTGAAGAATTTGAAGAAAATATTAATCAAATACTATTTGTAACTGCAACACCAGGACCATATGAGATACAACATTCAACAACTATAGCAGAACAAATAATAAGACCAACAGGTTTACTTGATCCTATAATAGAAGTTAGACCTATAGACAATCAGATAGATAATTTAGTAGGTGAAATAAATAAGGTAATTGAAAAGAATGAAAGAGTTTTAATAACAACTCTTACTAAGAAAATGAGTGAAGATTTAACCAACTACCTTAAAGAAATTGGTATAAAGGTCAAGTATTTGCATTCAGATATAGATACTCTTGAAAGAGTAGAGATTATAAGGGATCTAAGATTAGGTAAGTTTGATGTATTAGTTGGTATAAACTTACTTAGAGAAGGATTAGATATTCCAGAAGTTTCCTTGGTGGCGATATTAGACGCAGATAAAGAAGGATTCTTGCGTTCTGAAACATCATTAATACAAACTATAGGACGTGCAGCTAGAAACTCAGAAGGTAAAGTTATAATGTATGCAGATAGAATAACTAGGTCTATGCAAAGTGCTATAGAAGAAACAAAAAGAAGAAGAGAAATACAATCACTATATAATAAAGAGAATAATATAACTCCTACAACTATTAAAAAGAGTATTAGAGATGCTATAGAAGCTACGAAAGTCGCTGATGAAGAAGTTATATACGGAGTTAAAGAAACTGATGATATAGATGAAATAAAAGCTAATATAGCTAAATTACAATCAGAGATGATGGAAGCAGCTCAAAATTTACAATTTGAAAGAGCAGCAGAACTTAGAGATAAGGTAAAAGAATTAGAAGAAAGGATAGAAATTAATGGAAGATAAAATCATAATAAAAGGCGCAAAAGAGCATAACTTAAAAAATGTTAATATAGAACTTCCGAGAAATAAATTTATAGTATTTACTGGATTATCAGGATCTGGTAAATCTTCTTTAGCTTTTGATACTATATATGCAGAAGGTCAAAGAAGATACGTTGAGAGTTTGTCAGCTTATGCTAGACAATTCTTAGGTCAAATGGAAAAACCAAATGTAGAATATATAGAAGGATTATCACCAGCTATATCTATAGATCAAAAAACAACATCTAAAAATCCTCGTTCTACTGTGGGTACAGTAACAGAAATATATGATTATTTAAGATTATTATTTGCTAGAGTAGGAGAAGTACATTGTCCTACTTGTGGTAAATTAATTAGTCAAATGACAGTCCAAGAAATTGTTGATAAAATGATGGAATTTGAAGAAAGAACTAAACTTCAAATATTATCACCAGTAGTAAGAGGTCAAAAGGGAACTCATAAAAAGATACTAGAGAATATAAAAAAAGAAGGATTTGTCAGAGTTAGAGTTGACGGAGAAAACTATGAAGTTACAGATGAAATAGAATTAAATAAAAATCAAAAACATAATATAGAGGTTGTGATTGACAGAATAGTTATAAAAGATGGAATAGAGGCTAGACTAGCAGATTCAATAGAAACAGCTATAAAATTATCTGATGGTCTTGTTATTGCTCAAATAATAGGTGGAGATGAAATACTTTACTCAACTAAATTTGCATGCCCAGAGCATGGAGTAGGTATAGAAGAACTATCTCCAAGAATGTTCTCATTTAACAGTCCATTTGGAGCATGTGATGCTTGTAATGGTTTAGGAGAAAGTAGAGAAGTAGACCCAGATTTAGTTATACCGAATAAAGATTTATCTATAAAACAAGGTGCTATAGCAGCGTGGGGTTCTGTAAGCACAAGTGATGATACATATTATAGTAAAATGGTTAGAAGTTTAGCAGAACATTTTAACGTATCACTTGATACACCATTTAAAGATTTGCCTGAGGACTTTGTTCAAGAGTTACTTTATGGAAAAGACAATGTGATAGTTGAATTTATATTTGAATCAAAGTTTGGAGGAAGAAGAGAATATAGAGCGCCATTTGAAGGAGTGATAGTTAATTTAGAGAGAAGATATAGAGAAACTAACTCAGAATATTCAAGAGAAAAAATAGAAGAATTTATGGCTGAAACTCCTTGTCCAAAATGTAAAGGAGCAAGACTTAAAAAAGAAGTATTATCAGTATTAGTAGACAACAAAAATATAATGGATGTAACTAATTTTTCAGTAAATGAGCTTATAGATTATATAGAAAATATCAATTTAAGTGAAAAGCAAAAGTTTATAGCAAATGAAATACTAAAAGAAATAAGAGGAAGAGCAGCTTTCTTAAGAGATGTTGGTTTAGATTACTTAAACCTATCAAGAAAAGCAGGAACTTTATCAGGAGGGGAAGCACAACGTATAAGACTTGCTACTCAAATAGGTTCAGCTTTAGTTGGAGTTTTATACGTACTAGACGAGCCAAGCATAGGGCTTCATCAAAGAGATAACGATAGATTAATAGGAACATTAAGACATCTTACAGATATAGGTAATACTCTTATAGTAGTAGAACATGATGAAGATACAATGAGAGAAAGTGATTATATAGTAGATATTGGTCCAGGAGCTGGGGTACATGGAGGTAATATCGTTGCACAAGGTACTTTAGATGAAATATTAGACAATGAAAATTCTATAACAGGACAATATTTAAGCGGTAAAAAACAAATTACTATACCAGAAGAGACTAGAGAAGGAAATGGTAAATACTTAGAAATAGTTAAAGCTACTGAAAATAACTTAAAGAATATAAATGTAAAGTTCCCTTTAGGTAAATTTACTTGTATAACAGGAGTTTCAGGTTCTGGTAAAAGTACATTAATCAACGATATACTTTACAAAGGAATAGCTGGAAAGATAAATAGATTAAGAGAAAGACCAGGAAAGCATAAAGAAATAAAAGGGATAGAAAATATAGACAAAATAATAAATATAGACCAAAGTCCAATAGGAAGAACACCTCGTTCAAATCCTGCAACCTATACGGGTGTATTTGATATGATAAGAGATTTATTCGCATCAACTAATGAAGCTAAAGCTAGAGGATATCAAAAAGGAAGATTTAGTTTCAATGTGAAAGGTGGAAGATGTGAAGCTTGTAAAGGTGATGGTATTATAAAAATAGAGATGCACTTCTTACCAGATGTGTATGTACCTTGTGAAGTATGTAAGGGCGAAAGATATAATAGAGAAACACTACAAGTTAAATATAAAGATAAAACAATAGCTGATGTATTAGATATGAATGTTGAGGAAGCTCTTAAATTCTTTGAAAACATACCTAATATAAAAAGAAAATTAGAAACATTAATGGATGTTGGACTTTCATATATAAAATTAGGACAACCATCTACACAATTATCAGGTGGAGAGGCTCAAAGAATAAAACTTGCTACAGAATTAAGTAAAAGACCAACAGGTAAGACTTTATATATATTAGATGAACCTACAACAGGACTTCATATGGCAGATGTAGACAAGTTAATACAAGTACTTCAAAGATTAGCAGACACAGGTAATTCAATAGTAGTTATAGAGCATAACTTAGATGTCATAAAAACTTGTGACTACATAATAGATTTAGGACCTGAAGGTGGAGATAAAGGTGGTCAAATAGTTGCCACAGGGACACCAAAAGAAGTATCTAAAGTTGAAGGGTCTTACACAGGGATGTTCTTAAAGAAATATTTTGAATAAATAAGTGAAATGAACTCAGTGAATTTTAAGTAACAGACGTGGATGAGTGAATTTAAAAGAATATATAATAATTTTAATAAAATTAATTTTTTATTTAGCCAATTTTGTAATTTTAATTGCAATATTGGCTAAAACTATATAAGTAATATTTAGAATTGTAAGAAATTTAACATATATGTAAAAATATGTTAAAATATAAATGAGAAACTTAGACAAAAAAGGAGATGATTTATATGTCAGCAAAAAAGAAATCTAAATTCTCATTTCCAACAGCCTACACTGTAATACTTATAGTAATGCTATTAGTGTTAGGACTTACTTATGTAATACCTTCAGGAAAGTATTCAAAATTACTTTATGATGCTGAAGCAAACGTATTCGTAATAGAATCGCCTACAGGTCAAGTATCAGAAAAAAAAGCAACTCAAAAAACACTGGATGAACTAGGGGTAAAAACTAATCTAAGTAAATTTACAGATGGTTCTATAAGTAAACCAGTGGCAATACCAGGGACTTATGAACAACTACCAAAAGAAAAACCAACAGTATTTAAAGCATTAACAACATTTTTAAATGCACCTATACAAGGTTTATATGATTCAATAGATATAATTGCTTTCGTTCTTGTAATAGGTGGTATAGTAGGAGTAATAAATAAAACAGGAGCATTTACAGCGGGTATAAGTGCTTTATCAAGAAATCTAAAAGGAAAAGAAGCTTGGTTAATAGTAATAATAACAGTAATAATAGGAATAGGTGGAACAAGCTTTGGATTAGCAGAAGAAACAATAGCATTTTATCCAATAGTAGTGCCGATATTCTTGGCAGCAGGATATGATGCATTAGTAGCGATTGCAGCAATATATCTTGGTTCTTGTATGGGAACAATGGCATCAACAGTAAATCCTTTTTCTACAGTTATAGCATCAAATACAGCAGGAATTGATTTTACAAGTGGAATGCCTTTAAGAATATTTATGTTAGTTGCAGGTCTTGCAGTTTGTATATTCTACACAGTTAAGTATGCAGAAAAAGTAAAAAAAGACCCAAGTCAATCATTAATATATTCACAAAAGAAAGAATTAGAAGATCACTTCCTAAAAGGTCATAATGAAGAAAATGTACCTGAGTTTACATGGGGAAGAAAATTAATGTTATTAATATTTGCATTATCATTTGTTGTAATGGTATATGGTGTAAAAGAATTAAAATGGTCATTTAAAGAAATGACATCATTATTCTTATTTGTAACATTCATACTAGCTATATTTGCAAAACTTAGTGAAAAAGAATTTGTTTCTGAATTTGTTGCAGGAGCAGCAGATTTACTAGGAGTTGCACTAATAATTGGTCTTGCGCGTGGTATCACTATAATAATGGATGGTGGTATGATAAGTGATACTATATTATATGGATTAAGTAATGTAGTATCAAATATGAGTGGTATAGTATTCTCAACAGTAATGTTCTTTGTTTATATATTACTAGGATTCTTTATATCTTCATCTTCAGGACTTGCAGTTTTATCAATGCCTATAATGGCACCTCTTGCAGATGTTGTTGGAGTAAACAGAGACGTAATAGTAAGTGCATATCAATTTGGACAAGGACTTATAAGTTTTATAACTCCTACAGGATTAATACTTGCATCACTTGCTATGGTAAATGTAACTTATGATAAATGGCTAAAATTTGTAACACCATTAATTATAATGATATCAGTACTTGCAATAGTAGTACTTGGTATAGGTGTAATTATATAGATTAATACTAAAGGAGTGTTTTAAAATAATTTTTGAGATTTATTTTAAACACTCCTTTTTAATAAATTCTAATAACTGATTTTAATAGAAGAGTGTATATTATAACATACATTACATAGTCTAAAAGTATCAAAATGAGCTATCTCTTTTGGAGATAGCTCTATATGAAAAAGAGGAATTAATTACTAGTAATTTCTTTTGCAGAAAGTTCTTTTTCGTAACCTGCTATTTCAGACTTTGATGCATATATAAAATGTCCAGGTCTTATTTCTACCCATTCAGGATTTTCAGTAGAATAGTCATGAATACCTGGATCATATTTTATACGGACTCTGTTTTTTTCATAATCAGGGTCTGGTAAAGGTATAGCAGATAGTAAAGATTTAGTATAAGGATGAAGTGGATTTTCATACAATTCATCAGCAGTAGTAAGTTCAACTAACTTACCTTTATGCATAACCCCTATTCTATCGCTTATATATTTAACCATTGAAAGGTCATGGGCGATAAATAGATAAGTTAAGCCATTTTCTTTTTGAAGCTTTCTAAGTAAGTTAACAACTTGTGCTTGGATAGAAACATCTAGTGCAGATATAGGCTCATCAGCAATTATAAATTTTGGTTGTATAGCTAGAGCACGAGCAATACCTATACGTTGTCTTTGCCCACCAGAGAATTCATGAGGATATCTACTAGCATGTTGTTCATTAAGCCCTACAGTTCTTAACAACTCATAAACTTTATCTCTTCTTTCTTCTTTAGTTTTACATAGGCCATGTACATCTAAACCTTCGGCAATTATATCAGTAACAGTCATACGAGGATTTAGACATGCCATAGGATCTTGGAATATCATTTGCATATTTTTATTTACATGATTTTTCTCATCTTTTTTCAATTTTTTAGAAGAGATATTTTTACCATCAAATTCTATTTCTCCACTAGTTGGATCATAAAGTCTTATTATAGCTCTACCAGTAGTAGATTTACCAGAGCCAGACTCCCCAACCAAACCAAATGTTTCACCTTCATATATTTCAAAAGAAACATCATCAACAGCTTTAACAGTAGCATTTCTATCTATTCTAAAGTGTTGTTTTAAGTTTTTAACTTTTAATAGAACTTTTTTACTCATCTGCTTTCACCTTCTTTCTACCTACGTTATTAGGTCTTTCAATCTTTGGAGCCAATGGATGTAATAACCATGTAGCTGCATAGTGTGTATCGCTAACTTTAAACATAGGTGGTTCAGCTAAGTGATCTATTTTAAGAGCGTAATCACTACGAAGAGCAAATGCATCTCCTTTAGGAGGGTGCATTAAATCTGGAGGAGTTCCAGGTATATTATATAAATCATTATCTCCTATATCTAAAGTTGGCATAGAACCTAAAAGTCCCCAAGTATACGGATGCTGAGGATTATAGAATATATCATTAGTTGTTCCATGTTCTATGATTTTACCAGCATACATAACTGCAACTCTATCAGCCATATTAGCAACAACTCCAAGGTCATGAGTTATAAATATAAGGGCAGCTCCGGTTTTTTCCTGAAGAGCTTTCATAAGCTCTAATATTTGAGCCTGTATAGTAACGTCTAATGCAGTTGTTGGTTCATCTGCTATTAGAACTTTAGGATTACAAGCTAAAGATATAGCTATTACTATACGCTGTCTCATACCACCTGAAAATTGATGAGGATATTGTTTAAACCTTTTTTCAGGTTCAGATATACCAACTAAATCTATAAGTTCTATAGCTTTAGCCTTAGCTTCTTCCTTACTAAGACCTTGATGCTTAATAATACCTTCCATTATTTGTTTTCCTATGGTCATAGTAGGATTTAAAGAAGTCATAGGGTCTTGGAATATCATTGCAATATCTTTACCTCTTAATTTTTCCATCTCAGGTTCACTAAGTTTAGTTAAATCTTTACCGTTAAATAATATTTCACCATCTTTTATATAACCATTTGCAGATAGTATTCTCATTATAGTTTTACAAGCAACGGATTTACCAGAACCAGACTCACCAACTATAGCAAGTGTTTCACCTTTATGTAAGTCGAATGTAACGCCTCTAACAGCTTGAACTTCTCCACCATATGTATTGAAACTAACGCACAGGTTTTTAACTTCTAATAATTTTTCCAATCAACTCATCTCCCTTACTAATTATTGATTACGCATTTTAGGGTCAACAGCATCTCTTAGACCATCAGCTAATAAATTAAGAGCAAATATCAAAGAACAAACTACTATTGATGGGATAAACATCATATATGGGTAGCTTTGTAATGATTTAAATCCTTCATTTATTAATACACCAAGTGATGCTTGAGGTGGTTGAAGACCTAACCCTATAAAACTTAAAAATGCTTCATAAAATATTGCTTGAGGTAGTGAGAACATGATCATTACCACAATAGGACCAATAACATTAGGGAAAAGATGTTTAAAAATAACTCTAAAATCAGAAGAACCTAAAGTTTTAGAAGCTAATACAAACTCTTGATTTTTAAGTCTAAGTACATGAGAACGAACAACTCTAGCCATACCAGTCCACCCAGATACAGCCATTGCTAAAGAAATTGATAATATACCTGGATTAAATACCATTATGAAAAGTGTAACAATAACCAACTGAGGAATACCTGTAATTATCTCTATTATACGTTGCATTACAAGGTCTACTTTACCTCCATAGTAAGCAGATATACCACCATAAGCAACACCTATAAGCAAATCAAAAATAGCTGCTAAGACTGCTATGAATAAAGAAACCCTAGCACCAGTCCACGTACGAGTCCAGATATCACGTCCAAGTGCATCTGTACCAAATAAATAGTTTTCTTTTATATTTTTCTCAGCATAAACGTCAACACCATTTGAATCTTTACCATCCATTATACCTAAAGAAGATACTATAGGCATTTTAGGTGGAATCTTAACGTTTCTTATGTTTTGAGATTTATAATCATATTTAGAAAAAATAGGTGCGAATATAGCCATTAACACTATAGTAAAAAGTATTATTAATCCAACTACAGCCCCTTTATTTTTAAATAATCTTTTTCGAGCATCTTGCCAAAAAGTTAGACTTTCTCTAGTAATAGCTTCATTATCTCCTGACTGTATAGGAGTAGGTTCAAATAAATCAGCTGTTAACTCTACTTCTTGACCATCAATTATTACTTTATCAACCATTTTATTTACCTCCTGCCAAACGGATTCTTGGATCTATTACACCGTAAAGTATATCTACTATTAATATAACTGCTATGTAGAATGCACTATAAAGTATAGCAACCCCTGAAATTATGAATAAGTCATTTATAGATATAGCATTAACTAATAAGTCACCTATACCAGGTACAGCAAAAACTTTTTCTACAACTAAAGAACCTGTAAGAAGTCCTGCAGCTAAAGGACCTAATATAGTTATAACAGGAATTAATGCATTTCTAAGAGCGTGCTTTAAGATAACTGTGGATTTTTTTAAACCTTTTGCTTTAGCAGTAATTATATAATCAGAGTTTAGAACTTCAACAAGTTCTGTTCTAGTAAAACGAGCAACGTTTGATATTGTAAAAAATGAAAGTGCAATTGATGGAAGAATAGTCCAAACATATCTAAAATCTGAACCTAAAGGAACTCCCCAAGCTATAGGTAGTATTTTTAATTTACTTGCAATATACAATTGGAGTGAAGCTGCAAATACAAATGATGGAACAGAAACTCCTATTACTGAAAGTATAGTACAAGTATAGTCCCAAATAGTATTTCTCTTAAGTGCAGCGACAATTCCAAGTGCTAAACCTATGAAGGTACCTAAAACTAAAGATTGAGCACCCAACATAGCAGAAGGGCCTATACGACTGGCAATGATATCTTCGACTTTCTTATTAGATTGTTTAAATGAAATGCCAAGGTCACCTTTGAATACACCTGTAAGATATCTTACATATTGGACTGGAACAGGATCATCTAATCCATAAGTAGCTTCCAGTCTAGCAATTTGTTGAGGATTTAACTTTTGTTCATTAAATGGACTGCCTGGAAGAAGTCTTACCAAGAAAAATGTAACTGATATGACTATAAATAAAGTTATAAACATATATGCAATACGTTTTAATACATAGCGAAACATCGCTACCCCCCCTTTTTTTGAATTTTTAATTAAAATCACTAGTTTTAAGTGATATAGAATCTAAGTATAATAATTAATTTAGTTTTATATAATTATGATATAAACATAAAACTTATACCAATAGTAATTGTTGATATTAACAAACCAGATATTAATAAACTATTTGTAAGATAAAAGCTATTTTCTCTATTAACGTAATCTTCAATTGTCATGTTAATATCTTCTGTTAATACGCCTTTTCTTCTTTGAAATTCTTGACTTAATTTATTAAAAGAGAAAAGTGTGATATTAAAAAATCCTTTTTCCCAAACGAAACATAATAATCCGAAAAGGAAATAAATCATACCAACAATAAATGCACAATTTAAAAATGAATATGCACTAAATTTGTTGATAATTGAATATAATAAACTGATAATAGCATTAATTGCAAGAAGTTGAAAAGTATTTTTCATATTCGAACCGCCTTTCGAGCTTGTTTATTATTTTAATTGTAGTAGCATAATAAAGTATTTTCAAGTTAAAATTAATATTTTCATATAAAAAAATTTTTTTAATTAAAAAATCAGAAAATTAAAAAAAACAAATGATTTTTATTATAACATGTTATATAATAAACTTTAAATATATGAGTTTATTTGTAAATTGGATATAGGGGAGGATGTTTACTATGTTTTTAAAAAGAAAAATATCAGTATTAGCAACAATAGCATTAGTAAGTTCAAGTTTGCTTGTTGGATGCAGTAGCACAGGAGGATCTAGCTCTAGTGGTGGAGGAGAAGCTACTTCAGAAGAAGTTCTTGCTAATAAAAATGCAAGAAATGCTATAGCTATGGCTATAGATAAGCAAGCCTTATGTGATGTTATATTAAATAATGGATCAATTGCATCTGATACATTTACACCATCTAACTTGGCATTTGACAACGGAAAAGATTATGCAGAGTACACAAAAGATAAAGGTGTAACTTATGATGAAGAAAAAGCTAAAGAAGCATGGGCAAAAGCTAAAGAAGAAGTTGGATTCGATACTGTTACACTTGAGTTATTAACTTTCGACCATGACTCAGGAAAAAGAACAGGTGAATTTATCCAAGCAGAATTATCTGATGCATTAGAAGGATTAAATGTAGAAGTTAAAAATCTTCCTTTCAAGCAAAAATTAGCAGAGGAGACAGCTGGAAACTTTGACTTAGCTTACTCAGGATGGGGAGCTGACTATCCAGATCCATTAACATTCCTACAAACAATGCAAACTGGAAACCAATTCTCTAAGCAAGTTGGATATAAAAGTGATGAATTTAATAAATTAGTAGATGAAGCTACAAAAGCAGAAACTACAACTGAAGCATATGAAAAATACGCAAAAGCAGAAGAATTAATGTTATCTGATGGATTCTTAGCGCCAATTCAACAAAAAGGAAGAACTTATTTAGAGAAGCCTTATGTTTCAGGAATAATAAATTATTCTTGGGGAGCTGACTATGATTATAGATATGCAGATGTAGATAAACCAGAAAAAGTTCTTAATATAGATATAAGTTCAGATATACCTACAATGGACCCAAGTAAAGCAACAGACGTTTCATCTTTCACAGTTATGAATAATACTATGGAAGGATTAACTAGAATAGATAAAGATGGTAAAGTTGAGCCAGGTGTGGCTGAATCTTGGGAAGTTTCTGAAGATGGATTAACTTGGACTTTCAAGTTAAGAAAAGATTCTAAGTGGTCAAATGGAGACCCTGTAACAGCTAAAGATTTTGAGTATTCTTGGAAAAGAACTTTAAACCCTGATACAGCATCTGAGTATGGATACATAATGAATGATATAGCAGGGGCAGCAGAAGCAGCTGATAAAGGTTCAGAAAATGTAGGGGTTAAGGCTGTTGATGATTATACATTAGAAGTTAAGTTAAACAGAAAAGTTTCTTACTTCCCTGAATTAGTATCATTCCAAGTATTCTTCCCACAAAATCAAAAATTTGTTGAAGCTCAGGGAGATAAATATGGTACTACAGCAGATACTCAAATATATAATGGACCATTTACTTTAACAAATTGGAAAGTAGAAGACCAATATACTATGGAAAAAAATCCTAACTATTGGAATAAAGATATAATCAAATTAGATACTATAAATACTAAAGTAGTTAAGGAAACTAGTGCTTCAGTTAACTTATATGAAGATGGTCAAATAGATAGATGTCTATTAGATTCTGACTTTGTTGATAAATATAAAGATAGTAAGGAAGTTCACAACTACGGTCAAGCGTCTACATTCTTCTTACAAGTAAATGGTGGGAGAGGAGCTTCTAAATAAAATAAATTAAAAGCTTTATAATATAGCCTAAGTACTTTAATAATAAATAATTTTAAAAATTTTAAAAGTAAATATATTGATTTTGCTAAAGCGTAGGTATAAATTAGTTTTGACTGTTTTATATCTACGCTTTTAATTTTAATAAAATAATCTATGGGAATAATTTATTTTTTTAGGGTATAATTCTAATATGAAAATATAAAAGTGGAGGTAATAAATTGTTTGACATACAGGATCATTTAAAGAAACTTCCAGCACAACCTGGTGTATATTTAATGAAAGATAAGTTTGATAATATTATATATGTAGGAAAGGCTGTATCCTTAAAAAATAGAGTAAGACAATATTTTCAATCATCTAAAAATCATCCTTCAAAAGTAAAGTCTATGGTTAAAAATATATATAAATTTGAGTATATTATTACAGATTCAGAATTAGAAGCACTTATATTAGAATGTAATCTGATTAAGCAATATAGACCTAAATATAATGTTTTATTAAGGGATGATAAAACATACCCATATATTAAGGTAACAACTAATGAAGATTTTCCTAGAGTATTAAAAGTTAGAAGAGTACTAAAGGATAAGGCAAGGTATTTTGGTCCATATACTAATACAACAGCAGTGAATGATACATTAGAGATAATAAGAAATACTTATCCAATAAGAACTTGTAATATAGATATAGATAAAGCTATAAAGAACAAAATGAGACCATGCTTAAATATGCATATAAAAAAGTGTGTAGGCCCATGTACAGGAAATGTAAGCAAGGAAGATTACAATAAAATGATAGAAGAAATAATACTTTTCTTATCAGGTAAAGAAGAAAAATTAATTGAAATACTGACTGAGAAAATGAATAAATGTGCTATGGAATTTAATTTTGAAGATGCAGCTATGTACAGAGATAAAATTAGAAGTTTAGAAGAAATGATGCAAAAGCAAAAAATAGATGCCACTACATCAGACTTAAATCAAGATGTTATAGCAATGGCAAGAGCACATGATGAAGCTTGTGTTCAAGTATTCTTTATTAGAAATGGTAAAATAGTAGGTAGAGAACATTTTATATTAGAAGGGGTTATGGAAAGTGAGAGAGCATCTATATTATCATCCTTTGTTAAGCAGTTTTACATGGAACAAGAGTATATACCAAAGGAATTAATAATAGAAGATGAAATAGAAGACAGTTTTATACTAGAAGAATGGTTATCTGCTAAAAAAGGGCAAAAAGTTACTATAAGGGTTCCTCAAAAAGGAGAAAAGAAAAATCTAGTAGAAATGGTAAGAAAAAATGCTGTAGAATATCTTGAGAAATTTTCCGATATGAACAAGAGAAAGTACGAAAAAAGTATTGGAGCTTTAGATGAGTTAAAAAATATACTAGGATTAGACAAAAGACCAAAAAGAATAGAGTCCTTTGATATATCAAATATACAAGGTGTAGACTCTATTGGTTCTATGGTAGTATTTACTGATGGAAAAAAAGATAAAAAGGAATATCGTAGATATAAAATAAAAACAGTTATAGGTCCTAATGATTTTGATTCTATGGCAGAAATAGTAGAAAGAAGATTGAAGTATGGAGATTTACCAGATTTAATTCTTTTAGATGGAGGAAAAGGACAAGTTAGTGCAGTAAAAAAAGTTTTAGAAAGATATAATGTAGAAATACCTCTATGGGGAATGTATAAAGACGATAAACATAGAACAAAGGGACTTATTTCCCAGGAAAAAGAGATTGAACTAGATAAAACATCTAACTTGTATAGATTTGTCGCAAGTATTCAAGAAGAAGTTCATAACTATGCTATAACATATCACAGAAGTTTAAGAAATAAATCTTTGACAAAATCAGTTCTAGATGATATACAAGGAATAGGGGAAAAAAGAAAAAAAGCTCTATTAAATCACTTTAAAGATATAGAATCTATAAAAAAAGCTAACATTGAAGAATTATTAGAAGTGGAAGGAATGAATAGAGCAGCCTGTGAGAATGTTTACAATTATTTCAGAAAGGGATAATAATATGAATTTCATCGATAAGGTTTCAATCAAAGAAATTATAAAGGATTTAGAATTAGAAGTAGTATATATGCCTGATAATAAAGAGTACTATGTATATTCTCAGGATGTAAATAGGCCAGGATTACAATATGCTGGATATTTTGAACATTTTGCTTATGATAGAATTCAAATAATAGGAAGAGCAGAATATAATTACTTTAGTTATTTAGATGCAGAAAGAAGAGAAAATGTACTAGATAAATTATTTTCTTATGAAATTCCTGCACTTATAGTAACAAGAGGATTGGAAGTTAATTCTGATGTCATAAAATATGCTAAGAAGTATGGAAGAATAATTTTAAGCACAAAGAGAAATACAACTAGATTTATAAACAGATTATCAAATTATTTAGATGATAGAATGGCACCTCATACTACATTGCATGGTGTATTAGTGGATGTATATGGTATAGGAGTATTAATAAAGGGAGAAAGTAGCATTGGTAAATCAGAAACAGCTTTAGAATTAGTTCAAAGAGGTCATAGATTAGTTGCCGATGATGCAGTAGAAATAAGAAGATTAGATGAAAGTGTACTTTTAGGGCAATCCCCAGAGTTACTTAGACATTTTTTAGAAATAAGAGGGATTGGTATAATAGATGTGAGAAGCTTGTATGGTGCTGGCGCTGTAAAAAATAGTAAAACTATTGATTTAGTAGTGCACTTAGAGGCTTGGAATGAAGATAAATATTATGATAGATTAGGATTAGACAAAGAATTTGAAGAAATTTTAGAAGTAAGTGTCGAGAAGTTAGTTGTACCAGTTAAACCTGGTAGAAATACAGCTATGATAATAGAAGTTGCAGCCATGAACTTTAGGCAAAAGGGAATGGGATATGATGCAGCACAAGAATTTACTAAAAAATTATCTCAACTTATAGATACTAAGAAGTGTTAAGTAAAAATATTTAAAAAGATGGTGTAGGTAGGAATAAATAATAAGCTTATCTACACTTTTTATTTGTAAAATATTATAGTATGTAAATAAAAAGTGAATTGACCAATATTATTTAATTAGCTCAATTCACTTATATTAAAATTTTACTAATTTAGGTTAAACTGTTGCATCAGACTCTTTTATACAAGTGCATTCTCCATTATTTACATTGTAAACTAAGCTCTTATCAAAATAGTGAGTATGAAGGAATTTATGAGCAACTTTTCCATAAGGTTCTCCTAAGAATTCATCATATAATGCTACTATAGCAGGATTTTCATGAGATTTACGAAGTTTTTTATTTCTATCTATATTATATAACCCTAAAGCCCTTTTCTTAACAACATCATAATCACCATGATGATATGGTTGACCAGCACCAGCAATACATCCACCAGGACAAGCCATTACCTCTATTATATGGTACTTAGAGTTTCCGTTTTTAACTTCATCCATAACTTTTCTAGCATTTCCAAGGCTACTAGCTATACATACATTTACAATAGTACCATCTATATCTATACTAGCTTCCTTTATACCTTCCATCCCTCTAACTTGAGTGAAGTTTACATCAGCAAGTTCTTTATCAGTTACCCATTCATAAGCAGTACGAAGAGCAGCCTCTAAAACACCGCCAGTAGTACCGAATATATCAGCAGCCCCAGAAGATTTACCTAGTGGGTTATCAAAATCTTTTTCATCTAATGTTAAGAAATCTATACCTGCTTCTTTTATCATTTTAGCAAGTTCTCTTGTAGTTATAGAAACATCAACATCGAGAACCTCTTCTTGACCTAATTCAGTTCTAGAACATTCATATTTCTTAGCTACACAAGGCATCACTGAAACAATATACATATCTTTTGGTTTTATATTTATAACTTTAGGAGCAAAATAATTCTTGGCTATAGCTCCAAACATTTCTTGTGGTGATTTACAACTTGAAGGAAGATTTAGAAATTCTGGATAGTTTTTTTCAACAAAGTTTATCCAAGCAGGGCAACAACTTGTTAAGATAGGAAGATTTTTACCTTTTTTAAGTCTGTGTAAGAACTCAGAAGCTTCCTCTAATATAGTAAGGTCAGCAGAGAAGTTAGTATCAAATACATATTTAAAGCCAAGAGCTTTTAACGCAGATACCATTTTTCCTGTAGTTATAGTACCTGGCTCTAATCCAAATTCTTCTCCTAAAGCAACTCTTACAGCAGGAGCAACTTGAACGGCTACAGTCTTTTCTTTTTGATTTAAGGCATTCCATACAGTAGGTATATTATTTACCTCTGTTAAAGCTCCTGTTGGACATACTGCTATACATTGACCACAGAAAGTACATTCAGTTTCACATAAATCAGAATTGAAGAAGGTGCTAACTTCTGTGCCAAATCCACGATTTATGCCAGATAAAACGCCTACACTTTGTATATCATTACACATTGTTTCACATCTTCTACATAAGATGCATTTGTCATGGTCTTTTACTATTGATTCTGTTGAAGTGTCTTTTGGAGAAGTTGATTGTTCGCCTTTATATCTGATTTTTCTTATACCTAAATCAGCGGCTATACTTTGTAATTCGCAGTTTCCATTTTTCTCACAAACTAAACAATCTTGAGGATGGTCTGATAATAATAATTCAACAACATTTTTACGAGCCTTTAAAGCTTCTTTAGTATTGGTTTGAACATCCATACCTTCTTTAACTAAAGTACCGCAAGCAGGAACTAAACCTCTTCCAGCACTAACCATACATACACGGCAAGATGCGCATTGGTTAATCATATTTATTTCTTTCATTTTTAGGTGACAAAGATTAGGTATTTGAACATTTACTTCTTTTGCAGCTTCTAAAATAGTACTGCCTTTAGGAACTGAAACAGACTTGCCATTTATAGTTAAGTTAACTAAACTCATTTTTATCCCCCCAATAAAGCTAAATTTATTGTTTTATGATAGCATTAAATTTACAATTATCCATACAAGCACCACACTTTAAGCACTTAGAAACATCTATTACGTGTTTTTCTTTAGGTTTACCAGATATACATCCAGCAGGGCATATTCTGCTACACTTAGTACATCCCTTACAGTCATCAGTTATGATGTAATCAAGAAGTGCTTGACACTTTCCAGATGGACATTTTTTATCTACAACGTGAGCAACATACTCATCATAGAAGTTATCAAGTGTACTTAAAACTGGGTTAGGAGCACATTTACCAAGGCCACATAAAGAAGTAGTCTTTATAGTTGTTGCCAACTCTTTTAAATCAGCTAAATCTTGTAAAGTACCTTTACCTTCTGTTATTTTTGTAAGCATTTCAAGTAATCTCTTATTACCTATACGGCAAGGAGTACATTTACCACAAGATTCTTCTACAGTAAATTCTAAGAAGAATTTACATATATCTACCATACAATCGGAATCATCAAGAACGAGCATACCACCTGAACCCATCATAGAACCTATAGAGCTTAATGATTTAAAATCTATAGGAGTATCAAGGTTGTTAGATGCAATACATCCACCAGATGGTCCTCCAGTTTGAACAGCTTTAAACTCTCTTTCATTAGGTATACCGCCACCTATTTCATATACTATTTCTCTTAAAGTAGTGCCCATAGGAACTTCAACAAGACCTACGTTATTTATTTTTCCGCCAAGTGCGAAAACTTTAGTTCCTGGAGAATTTTCAGTACCGTACTTAGTAAACCATTCGGCACCTTCATTTATTATTGCAGGGATATTAGCGAAAGTTTCAACGTTGTTTAAGCAAGTTGGTTTATCCCATAAACCACGCTTAGAAGAACTATAAGTCTTCATTCTAGGCTCTCCACGTTTACCTTCTATTGAATTAATGAGGGCAGTACCTTCACCACAAACGAATGCTCCAGCACCATACTTTAAGTCTATATTAAAGTTAAAATCTGTACCTAATATATTGTCTCCAAGAAGACCAATTTCTTGGGCTTGAGATATAGCAACTTTTAACCTTTCTATTGCAAGAGGGTACTCAGCCCTTATGTATATGTGACCTGTATCAGCACCTACAGCATAGCCACATATAGCCATAGCTTCTAATACGCTGTGAGGGTCACCTTCAAGTATAGATCTATCCATGAATGCACCTGGATCACCTTCATCGGCATTACATACAACATATTTTTGACCTGGAGGAGTTTGAGCAGTAGATTCCCATTTAACTCCTGTAGGGAAACCGGCACCACCCCTGCCTCTAAGGCCAGAAGCTTTTATTTCTTCAATAACTTGTTCTGGTGTTAATTCATTTATACATTTACCAAGTGCAACGTATCCTTGACATCCTAGATATTCGTTTATATTTTCAGGATTTATATGACCACAATTTCTAAGGGCAACACGAGATTGCTTTTTATAGAAGGACATATCGTCATGTTTTTCAACTTTTCTATGACCAAGAGCAGGTTCTTCAAATAATAGTCTTTCAACAACTTCATGCTTAACTAGATGTGTATCAACTATCTCCTTAGCATCGTCTGGAGTTACTTGAACATAGAAAACATTATCAGGGAAGACCTTAACTATTGGACCCTTAGCACAGAATCCAAAACATCCTGTAAGATGAACTTCAGCTTGACTTTCAAGACCTGCATTTTTTATTTCATTTCTCAAATTTTTTATTATAAGATTACTATCTGCAGAAGTACATCCAGTACCTCCACAGACTAATAATTCTCTTTTTGTTAAGTTCCCTTTAGAATGATTTTCTCTCATATCAAGGGCTGGTTTATACTTTGCAACCAGGCTTTTTAATTCTTCAAAAGATTTTATCTTACTCATTTATTTCCCCCCTTAGCAATTTATTTCTGTTTCTCTATAATTGTCTAAGATACTAGTAACATCTTCAGGCTTAACTTGTCCATAAACTTTACCATTTACCACAACAACCGGAGCAAGGCCACATGCACCAACACATCTTAATCCCTCAAGAGAGAATTTAAGATCCTTTGTAGTTTCTCCAGATTTTATACCAAGTTCTTTTTCAAATTGTGCTAATATTTTATCTGCACCTTTAACGAAGCAAACAGTACCTAAACATACACTTATTTTATATTCACCTCTTGGCTCAGTGGTAAAGTAAGAATAGAAACTAACAACACCGTACACTTTAGATGGAGCAACATCTAAAGCTTTAGCTATATAAAGTTGTACTTCTTTAGGCAAGAAGCCAAATATACCTTGAGCATGGTGTAGTACTTGGATTAAAGCGCCCTTTCTAGTTTCAAGAGAATCAATGAAGTTGTCTAATTGGTCAAATAAATGCTTGTTACGTGAATAAAAGTCACACATACAAATCCCCCTTATCGTATAAAAAATTTAAACTAATAAAACTTTAAGGTATAATAAGAGTTTTATTAAAAATTAACTTCATAAAATAATACTTATCTTATAATAGTAGATTTTATATTATTTTATGCCAAAAAGTTAACTAAAATTAAGATATACCCATTGGAAATATGTTAAATCAGTAAATCTAAGATGAAAAATTAGATGAGTATTACGATGTTAGTAAAGATGTGATAGTTTAAATGATAATTATATTATAATATATAAAATAGTTAAAAAGTTAAAATTTAAAGAATTAGTGAAAGAATATTTTGAATTATCTAAAAATATACAATAAATAAAAGTATGCATCAAGTTAAAACTCAATACATACTTTTATTTATTACAATACAGGAGATAAAAGTCTAGAAATAGACTGCTTTATTCTCACTATATTTGATCTTGAATTATATATATCTAAGGTAATTTCTTTAGATTTTAGAATGTCATTTTCAAATATTTTCTTTTGTTTCTTAGCAACTTCAGGAGAGTACATAAATGCATTAACCTCAAAGTTTAACTCGAAACTTCTTATATCCATATTAGCTGTACCAATAGAGCAGATAGTATCATCAATAACTATGGTCTTAGCATGTAAAAATGCATTCTCGTCATAAGTATACAGTTTTGCACCGAATTTTAATAACTCACCTGCATAAGAGTAAGATGCCCAATATACAAATGGGTGGTCAGGTTTAGATGGTATCATTATTCTAACATCAACACCAGATAGACATGCTACCCTTAGTATATCTACTAAAGTTTTATCTAAGATAAAATAAGGGCTTTGTATATAAAGGTACTTCTTAGCTCCCTGAATCATTTTCATATACCCATATTTTATTTCATCTAATTCTGTTATATCAGGACCACTAGATACAATTTGAACACCAACATTGTCACAAGAAGTCTCAGTTGGAACCATAGTATTTTTTTGAATGAAATACTTATCCATATCTAAATTTTCCTGAGTTGTAAATCTCCAATCAAGCATAAATCTAATATTTAAATCTCTTACACATTCTCCTGTAAGTTTAAGGTGAGTATCTCTCCAGTAACCAAATTTAGGGTCTTTACCTAAATATTCATCACCAACATTATTCCCACCAACGAAACCAACATTACCATCTATAACAACAATTTTACGATGATTTCTATAGTTTAGGTTGAAGTTTACTATTTTCATAAAAGAAGGGAAGAAGCAACCAACTTTAACTCCGGCTTTTTTTAACTTAGCTATAGATTTATCTGAGAAGAGTCTACTTCCTACAGCATCATATAGAAGCCTTACTTCTACACCCTCATCTAATTTTTCTAATAGAATATCTATTACTTTATTTCCGATGTCATCATCTTTAAATATATAAAACTGTATATTTATATACTCCTTAGCCTTTTTTAATTCATCTAATAGAGAATCAAAAAATTCCTTAGGTTTTTCATATATATCAACAGAGTTATTAGTTGAATAATGTGCATAGTTAGAATTAGCTAGAGCATAAATAATATCCTTATTAGCTAATAAGCTAGGATCTAGACTGTTATCACATTCTAATTTAGCATGAGTGTTAACTATATTATCTTTTAAAATCCTATCTTCTTCTTCTTTAATCTTAAACATATTATCTTTGGAGATTCCATGTCCAAAAGTAATATATAATACAAAACCTACAGCAGGAATGGTTAAAAGTATAAGAATCCATGCCATTGTAGTTTGAGTATCTCTTTTTTCTCTAAATATAAGATGTATCACTGCAGAAAAGTTTAATATATAGATTAGTGTCACAAACATTTCATAGGCCGAATCTTTAATAAAAGATAAGTTCATCACAAAACCCCCTTCTAGAATAAGTACGAATAAATATATATTTTAATACTATTTATAGCACATAGTCAATAAATAAGGTATAAATTTAACGTAAATACAAAAGAATGTCGAAAAAATAAGGATTAGCTAACAGAATGTATTAATAATAAAAAAAGAGATTATACTGTGATTATAGTATAATCTCTTGAATATTTATATTAATTAAGCTGCTTTCTTAGCTTCTGAAGATTCTTCTTTATTAGCATATAAGAAGAAGTATATACCAGCAACGAATATTGCCCCTCCTAATATGTTACCTATTGTAACTGGTATTAAGTTATTCATGAATATGCTTGGTACGTTTATAGCAGCTGCATCAGCGGCAGTTTTGTGAGCTGCTTCTAAGAATGCAGTATTTCCTTTAGCGAATAAACCTGCGAATAAGTATCCCATGTTAGCAACACTATGCTCAAATCCAGCACAAACAAATAAGAATATACCGATGAATCCAGTTAAAACTTTACCAGATATATCCTTAGCTCCGTAGCTCATCCATACAGTAACACAAACTATCCAGTTACATAATATACCTGATATCATAGCAGATATCCAAGGGAAACCTAATTTACCGATAGCATTTTTAACAACAACACCACCATATAGTCCGTTACTCCAATCGAATACACCAGACATACTAACCATCCATGCAACTAATACTGCACCTAATAAGTTACCTATCCAAACTAAAGCCCAGTTCTTGAAAGCTTGTCCCCAAGTAACTTTTTTCTTGAAAGCTGCTAAAGCTACAAGTATATTTCCTGTGAATAAGTCCGCACCAGCTATTAAAACAAATATAAGTCCAGCAGGGAACATAAGTCCAGCTACCATTTTACCTAATCCGTAAGTAGCAGGGTTTGCTAATAAGTTGTAAGCAGCTGCAACTGATCCTAAAGCACCGAATGCTATGTAAGCACCAGCTAAGAATGCAGAAGCTAAAACTTTTTTAGTTGGCGTAGTAGCCTTTTTTATACCAGTGTTGATAGTGTACTCTGCTATTTCAGCTGGCATAAGCATTTTCTTATCTGACATATAAAGTCCTCCTCTAAAATATATAAATATTATTAAATAATAAATTTCAAACTTGTTATGAAATTTTAATTTTTCTGTCGAAAAACACAACAGTAGTAATTATACAATAAAAATTTAACTTTGTATACATAAAACATTCAACTTAATAAAATGTGAAATTAATCTACAAAAACGTCTTTTATAATGTGAGTAACTATGTTTAAAAATATATATTTAGTATACATGGTTTGTATTTGTAGATAAATTAACTATGATGGTGCTATAATCTTTTTAAGTGCTTATATAAAAATAGGGGGTGGATTTATGGACAAAAGATTCTTAACACCCAGGGAAGTAGCAAATGCTACTGTAAATGTAGGTATAAATAAAGCTAACTTATCTACTAGCTCATGTATTAGGTTAGGTATGCTTGCAGGTATTTTTATAGGCTTTGGAGGATTAGGAAACATACTATTCGGTCAAACTATATCTAATATAGACCCAGGGCTAGGTAGATTTGTTGGAGCGATGGTGTTCCCTGTTGGACTTATGTTAGTTGTAATATGCGGAGCAGAACTTTTTACAGGAAACAATTTAATGACCTTAGCAATTTTAGAAAAGAAAATAACTATAGGTCAAATGTTTAGGAATTGGAGCTTTGTATATTTGGCAAACTTTGTAGGATCTGTAGTTCTAGCTTTAATTGTATTTTATTCAGGTACATTATCTGGTGATGCAGCTACTAAAGCAATAGCTATAGCAGAATCTAAAGCAAATCTTGATATTTTGCAGATGTTCTTAAGAGCTATAATGTGTAATATTTTAGTTGTTTTAGCAGTATGGATGGCTACAGCTTCTCAAGATATAGCATCAAAAATATTTTCATGTTGGTTCCCAATAATGCTATTTGTATTATGTGGATTTGAACATAGTATTGCGAATATGTTCTTCATACCTATGGGAATGTTATTAGGTGCACAAGTTAGTATAGTAGGATTACTAATAAATCTAGTTTTTGTAACATTAGGAAATATTGTAGGAGGGGCTATAATTATTCCCTTTGCATATCATAGATGTTACCTTAAAAAAACAACATCAAAAAATACTAATTAGGAACATTGCGTTGATATAGCTATATCAACGCTTTTTTAATTTACTTTAGACCTTTATATATTGTTATTTTTTTTTTAATACATTATTATATATAAGATAGATGAAATTAATAAAATACAAGTAAATGAATATAAATAAGTATATAAATATGTATAATTAGTATAAACTAGGAGGAAATATAGATATATGAATAAGGAATTTATATATAACAGTTTATTAGATATATTAGGCGAAGAAAATAAAGGAAATATAATGGTAGATGAGCCGATGAAAAAACACATATCATTTAGAGTTGGTGGACCTGCCGATATATTAGTAAAGCCAAATACAGAAGAACAGATAAGAGATATTATAAAACTATTAAAGGAAGAAAACGTTCCATATATTGTAATAGGAAATGGTTCAAACTTATTAGTTAAAGATGGTGGAATAAGAGGAGTTGTTATTGAAATATCAAATAATTTCAATGACTTCGAAATAGAAGGAACTACTGTAAAAATTAAATCAGGAGCAATGCTTTCTGTAGTTGGGAAAGCTGTAATGAGGGAAGAGTTAAAAGGCTTTGAATTTGCGGCTGGAATACCAGGTACATTAGGTGGGGCATTAGCTATGAATGCAGGTGCTTATGGCGGAGAAATGAAGGATATAGTTAAATCTGTAAGACTTATGGATACAGATGGTAATATATTTGAGTTTACAAATGAACAAATGGAATTTGAATATAGAAAAAGTATTTTAACTAGAACAAACTATATAGTATTATCAGCAGTAATAGAATTAGAAAAAGGAAACTATGAAGAAATAAAAGAAACAATGAAAGACTTTACTCAAAGAAGAGTTACAAAGCAACCTTTAAGTTTACCAAGTGCGGGAAGTACTTTTAAAAGACCAGAAGGACACTTTGCAGGTAAATTAATAGAGGACTGTGGATTAAAAGGTCTTACATTAGGTGGAGCACAAGTTTCTGAAAAGCACAGTGGATTTGTTGTTAATATAGGCAATGCTAAAGCTAAAGATTTATTGGATTTAATGTATGTAGTAAAAAGTACTGTTAATGCTAAGTTCAATGTTTTACTTGAAGAAGAGGTTAAGATACTTGGAGAGGACTAAAATATGCAAATATTAGCAGATTATCATACACACACTATATATAGTCATGGAAAAGGTACAATAGAAGAGAATGTTAAAGTGGCTATGTCTAAGGGTATAAAAAAAATCGGAATATCAGACCATGGATATAGACATATGACATATGGTGTTAAACTAAAAGATATACAAAAAATGAGAGAAGAAATTGATAAATTGAACCAAAAATACCCTAATATAGATATCCTTTTAGGAATGGAATGTAATATACTAGATAAAAATGGTAACATAGATATAAATGAAAATATTATACATTTTTTCGATTACGTAATGGCAGGGTATCATTTTGGATCAGCTCCAACATCATTAAAAAGTATGATGAATCATTTTAATAATTACATTATAAAAAATGAAAAGGCAAAAGAGTATAATACTCAAGGCATAATAAATGCTATGAGAAACAATGATATTTTTATTATAACGCATCCTGGAGATAAAGGAGATGTGTATATAGAGGAAATAGCTAAGGTGGCAAAAGAGACTAATACAAGACTTGAAATTAATAGTAGTCATGGATATTTAAATGTAGAACAGCTAAAAAAAATAAAACATTTAGGAAATACATTTATAATAGGATCTGATGCACACATACCTAATAACGTAGGAAATTTTGACAAAGCTATGAAGACTATTAAAGAAGCTAAATTAGATTTATTATTTGTTGAAAATATAAGAGTATAAAAATTTAAGGGGGTAAGTTAGATGAAATTTGTAATAGTTACTGGACTTTCTGGGTCAGGAAAAAGTGAAACTATGAGAGCTTTAGAAGATATGGGATTTTATTGTGTAGATAACTTACCACCTGCTTTAATAACAAAATTTGCAGAGTTATGTTATCAACCAAATTCAAGTATTGATAAAGTTGCTTTAGGTATAGATATTAGAGGAAGAAGATTTTTCAAGGAACTTCATGAGAGTTTAGAGTATTTAAAAAAAGAAAACTATAAATATGAAATGTTATATTTAGATTGTTCAGATAGAGTATTATTAAATAGATATAAAATGACAAGAAGAAATCATCCTCTTTCTATGAACGTATCTTTAACAGAAGGTATAAAAATGGAAAGAGAGATAATGGAACCCTTAAAAGAAGTATCTGATTCTATTATAGATACGACTAATATGAAGCCTAAGGATTTAAAGGAAGAGATAAGCAAGATATACTCTCAAGGAGAAGAAAATAATAAATTAACTATATCTGTATTATCATTTGGATTTAAACATGGTATACCAGCAGATTGTGATTTAGTATTTGATGTAAGATTCTTGCCAAATCCATACTATCTAGAAGAATTAAGACCTAAAACAGGTGACGAACAAGATGTAAGAGATTATGTTATGAATTCTAAGATAAGTCAAGAATTTTTTTACAAATTAAATGATATGATACAATTTTTAGTACCACAGTATATAGAAGAAGGAAAGCAACATTTAGTTATTGGTATAGGTTGTACTGGAGGTAGACATAGATCTGTAACTATAGCGAATCTTATATATGATGAGCTGATGAAAAAAGGATATAGGGTCGTAAAGAAACACAGAGACTCTATGATTAGATAATCTGGAGGAAAAAATGAGTACTATATTTTTTATAGTAGGGGTAACAGGGTGGGTTTCTTTATTAATATCATTTTATTTATATAGAAGAATTGTAAATGAAAGAATCAAGCCAAGATATCTTAGAAGTAAGGAAAGTGTAGAACCAAAAGTTGTTGTTATAGGAGGAGGTACAGGTCAATCAATTTTCTTGAGAGGTCTAAAATACCATACTAAAAATATAACTGCAATAGTTACTGTTGCAGATGATGGTGGAGGATCTGGAGTATTAAGAGAAGACTTAGGGATGTTGCCTCCAGGGGATATAAGAAATTGTCTGTTAGCTCTTGCCAATATAGAGCCTACTATGGATGAAGTTATGAAGTATAGATTCACAGAAGGTGGCTTAAAAGGTCAAAGTTTTGGCAATCTGTTTTTGGCAGCAATGAATGGTTTATATGGAAATTTTGAAGTTGCTGTATATAAAATGAGTCAAATATTTGCAATAACTGGAAAGGTATTGCCAGTAACATTAGAAGATATAAATCTTGTAGCAAAGCTAAAAGATAAAAGCATAGTAAAAGGGGAATCGAATATTCCAAAGGAAGTAAAATCTAAAAATACATCTATAGAAAAAGTATTTTTAGAACCATCTAATGCAAAACCGTTGGACGAAGTTATTAACTCTATAGAAAATGCTGATATAATAGTTATAGGTCCAGGAAGTTTATATACAAGTATAATTCCAAATCTTTTAGTTGATGGAGTAGTCGATGCAATTAAAGCGTCAAAAGCCCCAAAGGTATATATATCTAACATAATGACCCAACCAGGGGAAACAGACGAATACAATGTTTTGCAACATGTAAATGCAATAATAAAACATTCAAGTGAAAATATTATTGATTATGTGATATCAAATAATGAAATATTACCAGAATATATATATGAAAGATACCAAAAAGATGGTGCTAGTCAAGTTTTACTAGACAAAGGGCAAAAAAATACCCTTAAAGGTATGGGGGTAAAATCGATAGAAGAAAACCTAATTGAGATAAAAAATAATTATATTAGACATGATGCAGATTGCATTTCTAGTATAATAGTTGATTTGGCACTAAGTCATAAAAATGACACTATGAAGTAAAAAAGGATTTTAAGTATTTATGTAGAAATCCTTATTATTATGTTAGTTTTAAGGAGTGAACATCTATGAGAGAAGAGGTTAGTGCCGGAGGTGTAGTACTATTTGGCAATGCCATACTTTTACTTAGAAAATTCAATGGAGATTGGGTTTTACCGAAAGGAAAGGTAGAAGAAGGCGAAAATAGGCAAGAGGCAGCGTTACGAGAAGTTTTAGAAGAAACTGGGGTAAAAGCTGAAATACTGAAATATTTAGGTGAAATTCATTATACATTCAAAGAAAACTGGGATGAAAACAAAGCGGTTCATAAAACTGTATTTTGGTATTTAATGCATGCAAGAAATATGGATACAATACCTCAAAAAGAAGAAGGGTTTATAGATGCTAAGTTTATACATTTAGATAGGGTAGTAGACTTGGCTAGATATGATGATGAAAAGGAAATCATCAAAGTTGCTTTACAAGAAATAAAAAAACGATTAAAAAAGAACAGTTAATAGGTGATAATTATGTCTTTTTCAGCTGAAACGAAAAATGAGTTAGCAAGAATTACGTCAGATAATGATAATTGCAACATAGCTGAATTAGCTGCTCTAGTAAGATTATCAGGAAGTATACAAATTGTAGGATATAAAAAATTAAATTTAAAGATAACTACGGAGCTAAACTCTATAGCTCGTAAGGTATTTAGACTACTAAAACAAAATTTTGGTATAAACACAACTATATCGGTAAATAAGAATCAAATGCTAAAGAGAAATAATAGCTATGTTCTTATGGTTACTAGTGAAATGGGAGCACAAAAACTTATAAAGGATTTAGGGATATTAGAGCCAGGAGATGGATTTTATCCTTTAAATAAAGTACCAAGTCATCTTTTAAAAGATGATGAATGTATAAGAGCTTTTATAAGAGGTGCATTTCTTGGAGGAGGATCTATAAGTGATCCGGGGAAAAATTATCATATGGAGTTTGTAACTAACAATGAGGAATTTGCAGAATCCCTACAGAACCTTATAAATTCATTAGGATTTAATTGTAAAATAGTTCTTAGAAAGAATAACTATGTAGTGTACTTAAAGGAAAGTGAACAAATATCGGATTTATTAAGTATAATAGGAGCTCACAATGCACTTTTAAGTCTTCAGAACACAAAAATTGTAAAAGCAATGAGAAATAATGTAAATCGTATAGTTAACTGCGAAACTGCGAATCTTTCAAAAACTGTTAATGCAGCAGTTAGACAGGTGGAAAATATTAAGTTTATACAAGAAACTATCGGAATAAATAGTTTACCTGAAAACTTGCAAGAAATAGCTAAAGTTAGGCTAGAATGTGAAGACTTAACATTAAAGGAATTAGGAGAAATACTAAATCCTCCAATAGGTAAGTCTGGTGTAAATCATAGATTAAGAAAAATAGAAGAGATAGCTAACAATCTTAGGAATAAGTAATATAGGGGTTATATTTATATAACCTCTTTTTGTATATAAAAATACGGTATATATTAACTAATAGTTCGTTATTTTAAGGATATATACTGATTAAAGGTATAAATATGATAGCTCAATAGATAAGTGTTAAAATTAAAGTTTTATCACCTTATTTTATGGTAATATAAGAAGATAAGACAGGAGGTGGTTTAGTGAGCAAAGATTTCGCACATCTTCATGTTCACACGGAGTATAGTTTACTTGATGGTTTTTCAAGAGTAAAGAAGCTTGTGAGTAAAGCAAAAGAATTGAATATGAGTTCTATTGCCATAACAGACCATGGTTGTATGTTTGGAGTAATAGATTTTTATAAAACAGCTAAAAAAGAAGGAATAAAACCTATAATAGGTTGTGAGGTATATACAGCACCTCGTAGATTAAGAGATAAAGACCCTAATTATGATAAAAATCAAGGACATTTAGTTTTATTAGCAAAGGATATGGAAGGATATCAAAATCTTATAAAACTAGTATCTACTTCTTATGTAGAAGGATTTTATTATAAACCAAGAATAGATATGGATGAACTTAGAAAATATAGTAAGGGAATTATAGCTTTATCAGCATGTTTAGCAGGAGATATAGCACAATCTCTTATGGATAGAAATTATGAAAAAGCAAAAAAATATGCTTTAGAATATGAAAGTATATTTGGAAAGGGTAATTATTATTTAGAAATACAAGACCAAAACATAGAAGAGCAAAGGTCTGTAAATGAAGAAATAATAAAACTTTCAAGAGAAACAGGTATACCATTAGTTGCTACAAATGATGTACATTATGTTAATAAAGAAGATGCAAAGATTCATGATGCACTTATGTGTATTCAGATGGGTAAAACTTTAAACGATCCAAATAGAATGAGGTTTGGTAGTGATGAATTTTATCTAAAATCAAGAGAAGAAATGGAAAGGGTATTTCCAGACGTCATAGAGGCATTAGATAATACTGTAAAGATAGCAGAACAATGTAATGTAGAATTTGACTTCAATACAATACATTTACCACAATATGAAGTTCCTAAAGGTTATACACCAGATAGCTATCTTAGAGAACTTTGCTTTAAGGGATTAGAAGAAAGATATGGTACCCCAAGTCAAGAAGTTATAGATAGACTTAATTATGAATTAAGTGTCATTGAAAAAATGGGATACGTAGAGTATTTCTTAATCACATGGGATTTTATAAATTTCTCTAAAGAAAATAATATAATGGTAGGTCCAGGTAGAGGTAGTGCGGCAGGTTCTATTGTTGCATATACCCTTAAAATAACAGATATAGACCCTATAAAATACTCACTGTTATTTGAAAGATTTTTAAATCCAGAGCGTGTATCCATGCCCGATATAGATATTGACTTCTGTTATGAAAGAAGAGAAGAAGTTATAGATTATGTAAAAAGAAAATATGGTGAAGATCACGTTGCACAGATAATAACTTTTGGAACAATGGGAGCTAAAGCTGCTATAAGAGATGTTGGTAGAGTTTTAGATGTACCATATAACAAAGTAGACAAAATAGCAAAAGAAATTCCATTTGCTTTAGGGATGACAATAGATAAAGCTCTAGAAACCAATCCAAATCTAAGAGCATTATATGAACAAGATAAAGAAACAAAAGAAATCATAGATATATCAAAGCAAATAGAGGGAATGCTTAGACATGCATCTACCCATGCAGCAGGTGTAGTTATATCTAAAAATCCAGTAGATGAATATGTACCACTATATAAACACCAAGATGCTATAACAACTCAATTTACTATGACTACATTAGAAGAGCTTGGTCTTTTAAAGATGGATTTCTTAGGACTGAGAACTTTAACTGTAATAAGAGATGCACTTGAATTGATAGAAAAAAATCATGGTGTAAAAATAGACTTTTCTAAAATGGATTATGATGATAAAAAAGTATATGAACTTTTATCATCAGGTAATACGCTAGGTGTATTCCAATTAGAAAGTGCTGGGATGAGAAGTTTCATGAAACAATTAAGACCTGATAATTTCGAGGATATAGTGGCAGGAATATCTTTATACAGACCGGGTCCAATGGATTCTATACCTACTTATATAGAAAACAAGAATAATCCAGATAAAGTTAAATACCTACATGAGTCTTTAAGACCTATAATGGATGTTACCTATGGATGTTTAGTATATCAAGAGCAGGTTATGCAGGTTGTTAGAGATTTAGGTGGATATACTTATGGCCGTAGTGACTTAGTTAGAAGAGCTATGGGTAAAAAGAAGATGGATGTAATGGAAGAAGAAAGAAGATACTTTGTCCATGGTAAAGAAGATGAAGACGGAAATATAGAAATAGCTGGGTGTGTAAGGAATGGTGTTCCAGAAGAAATAGCTGAAAAAATATTTGATGATATGATAGACTTTGCAAAATATGCTTTTAATAAATCGCATGCTGCTGCATATGGTGTATTATCATATGAAACAGCCTACTTAAAAGCACACTATCCAGTAGAATTTATGGCAGCTTTAATAACAAGTGTAATGGGTAATACTGATAAAGTTGTTGAATATATAAGAGAATGTAACGCATTAGGAATTGAAATATTAAGGCCAGATATAAATAGTAGTTTTTCTAAATTCTCAGTTGAGGGAACTAACATAAGATTTGGACTAGCAGCTGTCAAAAATGTCGGTGTGAATATTATAAATAATATAATAAGAGAAAGAGAAGCTAATGGCAGATTTACAGATATATCAGATCTTCTAAAAAGATTAGATTCAAAAGATATAAACAAAAGGGTTATAGAGAGTTTAATAAAGTGTGGGGCTTTTGATGAAATATCTGAAAATAGAGCAAGTCTAATGGCAGGGTATGAAGGCTTAATCGATAGTGTCTCTATGGACAGAAAGAAAAATCTTCAAGGTCAAATATCTTTATTTGATGCATTTGGATCTCAAGGCGAGTCTACTCAATTACAAGAAGTTAGTAAGTTACCAAGTTTAAAAGAATATGAGGAAAGAGAAAAGCTAAACTTAGAAAAAGAAGTCCTAGGAATGTATGTAAGTGGACACCCTCTTTCACAATTTGAAGAAGAAATAAGTAGAAGAACTTCTATTGATAATGGAAAACTAAATGCTTTAAAAGACGATGTTGAAAATTATTTAGCACTAGATGAAAAAGAAGTTATAATGGGTGGTATGGTAGTTAATAAAATAATAAAAACTACAAAAAGAAATGATATTATGGCATTTATAGAACTTGAGGATTTGTATGGAACAATAGAAATAATAGTATTTCCTCAATTACTGCAAAAATACAATCATATACTAAATGAAGATAATATTATATATGTAAAAGGTACTCTAAGTATAAAAGAGGATGAAAATGCAAAACTTATAGCTAGAGAGATAAAAGATATAAGTGACACTTCTAAGTTTGAAGAGTCTAGATATAAAAATAGAGTAGATAATAATCAAAGACAAAGATCACAGGTAGGTAACAATTCTAAACTTGGTTTATACCTAAAGGTAGATAGTCATAAAAATCAAGATATTATAAACCGTATAGGTGATGTATTTAAAAATCACTTAGGAAAAGAAAATGTATTTTTATATGCAGAAGATACAAAACAATTATACAAGTGGAATGGTCTAAGTGTAGATATATGTGAAGAGTTGATGTATAGCTTAGAAAAAATACTACCTAAGAGTTGTATCAAGATAAAGAAATAAAGATAATAATGAAGTTTTATAATAAAACGTTAGATAAAATATTTTAATAAAGTACATTTTAGGAGATTATATTTACTATAAAGTTAAAATAGGAATATAATTTCCTATGTACTATAAAGAATAAAAATAAAATAGAAGAATATTAATAATATTATTAAAAAAGTAATGTATATTATGGTATAATATCAGAAAAGAATATATTAGCATGTTTAATTTTTTTAACTTTGATGGGATAAAAAAAAGATACAGGGACGATTAATGTCCCTGTATGTAATATATACTAGGAGGTATCATTATGAAAACTATAGGTATATTAACAAGTGGAGGAGATGCTCCAGGAATGAACGCAGCTATAAGAGCTGTTGTCAGATCTGCTATTTATTACGGATGCAAAGTATATGGAATTAACAGAGGATATAAAGGGTTAATAGAAGAAGACCTAGAAGAAATGAACTTATCTTCTGTAGGTGACATTATACATAGAGGTGGAACAATATTAAAGTCTTCTAGATGTGAAGAGTTTAAAACTGAAGAAGGAAGAAAAGTAGCAGTTAAAGTTTTAAAAAAATATGGTATAGATTGTTTAGTTGTTATAGGTGGAGATGGATCATTTAATGGTGCATTAAAATTAACAGAGTTAGGTTTCCCTGCAATAGGATTACCAGGAACTATAGACAATGACTTAGCGTATACAGACTATACTATAGGATTTGATACAACAATTAATACTATAATAGATGCCATAGGTAAAATAAGAGATACTTCTTCATCTCATGAAAGGGTTAACATAATTGAAGTTATGGGAAGACACTGTGGAGACTTAGCTTTATATGCTGGTCTTGCAGGAGGAGCGGAAACTATAATAGTTCCAGAAATTAACTATAATGTAGATGATGTATGTAATAAGTTAGATACAACAAAGAAAAGGGGTAAAAGACACAGTATAATAATTTTAGCAGAGGGTGTTGGAAATGCCCAAGACCTTGGAAAAGAAATAGTGGCTAGAACAAATGCAGATTTAAGAGTTACAATACTAGGACATGTCCAAAGAGGAGGAAGTCCAACGGCATTTGATAGAATATTAGCTAGTAAGATGGGCGTTAGAGCGGTAGAATTGCTTCTAGATGGTAAAGCTGGAAGAGTTGTAGGTACTAGAGCAAATGAAATAATTGACATGGATATAACTGAAGCTTTATCAATGACTAGGGATTTTGATAAGGAAACTTATGAGATGGCAAAAATACTATCTATATAATTTAGGAGGAGCATATATATGTTAAATAATATGAAGAGAACAAAAATAGTTTGTACATTAGGACCAGCATCAAGTACGGAAGAAGTATTAACACAACTTGTTGAGAGTGGGTTAAACGTTTGTAGATTTAACTTTTCTCATGGATCTCATGAAGAGCACAAAGAAAGATTTGATGTTGCTAAAGGGGTAAGAGAAAAATTAGGAAAGCCAGTAGCGCTTTTATTAGATACTAAGGGACCAGAAATAAGAACAGGAAACTTTGCTGACCCAGAAGTATTATTAGAAGAAGGGCAAACATTTACTATAACGATGAAAGATGTTATAGGAACAAAAGAAATTTGTACAGTAAGTTACAAAGATTTAGCTAAAGATGTTGTTTCAGGAGATACTATACTAATAGATGATGGATTAGTAGGACTTAGAGTTAAAGAAGTTAATGGAGATGATATCGTTTGTGTAGTTGAAAACTCTGGAGTAGTTAAAAATCACAAAGGTGTAAATGTTCCGGGTGTTAAGATAAACTTACCAGCTATAACTGAAAAAGATGCAAGTGATATAGAATTTGGTATATCTCAAGGTATAGATTACATAGCAGCTTCATTTGTAAGAAAAGCATCAGACGTATTAGCTATAAGAGAATTATTAGAAAAAAATAATGCTACAGATATACAAATAATATCTAAAATAGAAAATCAAGAAGGTGTAGATAATATAGATGAAATATTAAAAGTTTCTGATGGTATAATGGTTGCAAGAGGGGATCTTGGAGTTGAAATACCAACAGAAGATATACCTGTAGTTCAAAAGATGATAATAAGAAAATGTAACGAATTAGCTAAGCCAGTAATAACAGCTACTCAAATGCTTGATTCTATGATAAGAAATCCAAGACCAACAAGAGCAGAAGTTACAGATGTTGCAAATGCTATATACGATGGAACAGATGCTATAATGCTATCAGGAGAAACTGCTGCTGGTAAATATCCAGTTGAAGCTGTTAAGACTATGGCTACAATAGCTAAAAGAACTGAAGAAACATTAGATTACGATAACTTATTAAAGCAAAATACTAATAATAACTCAACAGTAACAGATGCAATAAGTCATGCTACTTGTACAACTGCAATAGATTTAAATGCATCAGCTATAATAACTTCTACATCTACAGGATACACTGCTAGAATGGTATCTAAATTTAGACCTAAGTGTCCAATAATAGCTACTACTGATGATGAAAAAGTTATGAGAAGATTAGCTCTTACTTGGGGTGTATATAGTGTTAAAGCATCTAATGCTCATAATACAGATGAAGTTATAGAAAACTCTATAGAAGCAGCTAAAAATGCTAAATACATAAACAATGGAGAATTAGTTGTTATAACAGCTGGAGTACCTGTTGGAGTAAGCGGAACTACTAACTTAATAAAAGTTCATGTTATAAGTGAAGAAATAGCAAATGGTATAGGTGTTGGAAGTAAGACTGCTGAAGGTAATGTACGTATAGTTAGAAATGTAGGGGAATGTGTAGAGTTTAACGAAGGAGATATATTAGTTACAACTATGACTGATATAGAAATGAATCCATATATAGAAAAAGCAGGAGCTATAGTAACAGAAGAAGGCGGTATGACTTCACATGCAGCAATAGTTGGACTAAACTTAGATAAACCAGTTATAGTTTCAGCTAGAGATATATTAAGTATAGTAAAAGATGGAGAGGTTATAACTGTTGATGCATCAAGAGGAGTAATATATAGAGGATCAAGTAGAGTTCTGTAGTAAAAAGAATTAAAAAATAATTTTAAATTTTCTAAAAAATTAAAAATAACAACTTTAAAATTCCTAAAGTCAGTTATACTATATTTTTGAGTTATATATTAGCCACTAAGTTTAATAATTAAACTTAGTGGCTATTTTTTGTATTCATATTCTGTAACAAATTGATATGTAACAGTAATATGCACCTCATTTAAAGCATAACTATAAAAAAAGGGGGGATACAAATGTCAGAGAGTAGAGAGAATTGGGGTTCTAAGGTTGGCCTTATATTGGCTATGGCGGGTAATGCTGTTGGGCTAGGGAACTTCTGGAGATTTCCATATGTAGCCGCTTCAAATGGTGGAGGAGCATTTATGATACCATACTTCTTCGCACTAATAGTTATAGGTATACCTATAATGTTAGTTGAATGGAGTATTGGACGCCATGGAGGTAAATATGGGCATGGTACAATAGGTCCTATGATGTATTTACAGGCTAAGCAAGCAATGGCTCCGAAAAAAGCAATTATAGTTGGAGCTTTATGTGGAATGATAGCTTTTGGAGTTACTATATTAGTTAACTCTTACTACAATCACATAATAGGATGGTCATTAGGGTTTGCATTCAACTCATTGACAGGAGGATACAATTCAGATCCAGGAGCGTTCTTTGGAAGTTATATACAAGATCCGAAGAATTTAATATTCTGGGTTATTTCATTACTCTGTCTAGCATTTGCTGTAATGAAAGGTATACAAAAAGGTATAGAATCATGGGCCAAAGTTATGATGCCTACGCTTTATGTATTTGGTATTATACTAGGTATAAGAGCGTTGACACTAGGGGCACCAGTCAATCCAGATTGGAGTTCATTAGCAGGTCTTAACTTTATATGGAATCCAGACTTTAGTCAATTATCATGGTCATCTGCAATAGCAGCAGCAGGTCAAATATTCTTCACATTATCTTTAGGTATGGGTATAATACACAATTATGCATCTTACTTAAAGCCAGATGAAGATATAGTAACAGCTTCTGTAGCTACAGTATCATTAAATGAATTTGCAGAAGTTATATTAGGTGGTACAGCTGTTATACCTATAGCTTATGCATTTTTAGGACCAGAAGGTATAAAAGGAAGTATAGGTCTTGCATTTATGGTATTACCAAATGTATTTAGCACTATGACTGGTGGAGGAATATTTGGAGCTCTGTGGTTCTTATTGTTATTCTTTGCTGGTATAACATCTGCAATAGCAATGTACAATTATTTAGTTGCATTACTAGAAGAAGATGCAGGTATAGATAGAAAGAAAGGTGCTTGGATAGTATTTGTTGGATATCTAATAGTTGGGGCACCAATAGCATTAGAGTCAATACTAACTCAAAGTGCTAACTTAGTTTACTTTACAGAAATTGACAACTGGATAGGTAACTACTTACTGATAGTTCTTGGGTTAATAGAGATAATAGTAATAGGTTGGTGTGTTAAAGATAAGGCTTTACAAGAAATGAATAGAGGCGGATTATGGAAAGTCCATAAGTGGTTCTTTAGATTGTTCCATCAGTTCTTAACACCAATAACTATAATAACTTTCCTAGTATTCTTCACAAGAGATTATTGGATGGCTGGTAACTTTAAAATAACACCAAGCTATATAGAAGGTATACCAGAGTTTGCCGTTTGGGTAAATTTAGGTAGAGCAGTTGTTTTTGGAGTATTATTGATTGGCTTTATTCAATCATATAAATCTATCAAATCTAAATATAAAGAGGAAATAGAATCAAATAAAGTAACAACTTCATAAAATAAAGGAGGTTGAACTTATGACAGGCGCTGCATGGGTATTTATGGGGACAATATGGACTACAATATTTGTCTGTATAGGAGTATCTATGAAAACTATAATTAAAGATCAAAAGTAAGATAAAATATAAAAACCCTACTTAATTTTACTGTAGGGTTTTTTGAATAAAACACATATATAATAAGGTAAAAATAGATTAAGTATATTAATATATATTTAAGGGGGGATTTTAATGGGCGGAAAATTAGTTATGACAACTATAAATCAAATAAGAATAGAGGTTGAGAAATCTAAGAGGATAAAGGATAATAAAAAGGAAAAATACATAAAACAGCTTAAAACATTATATACAAAGTATGAGGACATAGAAATAAATGAAAATTTTAAAAAGCAGTATCAGCAACTAAATTCAAAAGGAACAGAGCTTTTAAAAGAAATTAAAGGATCTAAAGATGAAAACAAAATAGAAGGGAGTATAGAAGTTTACATAAGATATTTAAAAGCATCTTTATGTGACTTTGAGGGAAAGACAAGTTACTTAAGAAAGTATATTACGAGTTTTTTATTTAGTTCCATATTGTTTTTAGCACTATCTCCACAGTTTTATGGATTTATATTGCCAGTGATATTTTTCTTACCTATATACATGGGTCTAAAAGGTGTTAAACAAAGAACCATGACGGGATTTTATATGACTATGAGTGTTGTACCTGTAGCTATAATGACTTCTTTTACATGGATAAGATATGGAATTAATGCCAAGGCAGACTACACAGGCGCAGTTAAGGCTATTGTAGATAGTGGGGTAGCAGAAGGTTTAGCAGAAAAATTAGTATATATAGGACCTATATTTGGTTTTATATTATTATTATTTGCTTGCTTACAAATGTATAGGGGCTATAAAAGTAGAGATTTATTTATATAAGGGCTTTATAAGGCTCTATTTTTTTGGTAAAATAAATTCTTGTAGCTTTAAAATATACGGACGGAGGATACTTTGATGTTGACAAAAAATAAAGAATATATTGTAGATATAGTTGATATAGGTCAAGGTGGAGTAGGAATAGGAAAACATGATGGATTTACAGTCTTCGTAGAGGGCGGATTAGTAGAAGACAAGGTAAAAGTTAAAATAAACAAATCTAAGAAAAACTATGCAGTTGGAGATATAGTTGAAATAATAGAAAAATCACCATTTAGAGTTGATAGAAAATGTAGTGATTCACTTAAAGATTGCGGTGGATGTCAGGTACAAGAATTAGAATATCAAAAGCAATTAGATATAAAAACAAATGAAGTAAAACAAGTTATAACGAGAATCGGAAAATTAGATAACGTAGAAATACACAATACTATAGGAATGGAAAATCCTTTTAGGTATAGAAACAAAGCACAATTTCCTATACAAAAGAGTGGAAATAATCCAGTAATAGGTTTTTATAAGAAAAAAAGCCATGATATAATTCCAATGGACAAGTGTATAATACAACATGACATAAATGATAAAATAGTGAAAATAATAAAGACTTATATAAATGCATATAATGTAAGTGTTTATGATGAAAAAACACACACTGGAGTATTAAGACATTTAGTAACTAAAATAGGATTTACGACTAATGAAGTAATGGTTGTATTAGTAGCTAATGGCAAAAAGTTGCCATATTTAAAGGAGTTAGCATCAGTACTAGAAGAAAATATACCAGGATTTAAAACTTTAGTGGTTAATGTAAATAGAGAAAAAACTAATGTTATATTAGGAAAAGAAAATAGAGTTATATATGGAAATGGAAAAATAAATGATTATATAGGAAATTTAGTATTTGAAATATCTCCATTATCATTCTTCCAAGTAAATCCAGTTCAAACAGAGGTTTTATACAATAAAGCTTTAGAATATGCTGATTTAAAAGAAAATGATACTGTATTTGATATATACTGTGGAATAGGGACTATATCATTATTCTTAGCTCAAAAGGCAAAAAAGGTTTATGGAATAGAAATAGTGGAAGATGCTATAAAAGATGCTAAAATAAATGCTCAGATAAATAAATTAGACAATGTTGAATTCTATGTAGGTAAGGCTGAAGAAGTTGTTCCTAAGATGTATAGCGAAGGAAAAACAGCTAATGTAGTTGTAGTAGACCCTCCTAGAAAAGGATGTGATGAGAAAGTATTAGATACAATAATATCAATGCAACCGGATAGAGTGGTATATGTATCTTGTAATCCATCTACATTAGCAAGAGACCTAAATTACCTAGATGAAAGAGGGTATAGATGTACTGAAATACAACCAGTAGATATGTTCCCTCATACTATGCACGTAGAATGTGTAGCAAAATTAGAAAAGAAATAAAAATGCAAATAAATATAGTGGAATTTGGTTAGAATAGTATTAAATAAATGTATATAGCACCTCAGAACTTATCATCGCAGTCATATATACATTTATTTTTAAATAGATTGGTCCTTCAAGCAATTGAAGGACTTTTATTTTTTTATTATAGAGAAATTATAATATGAAATAATTAAACAAATGATAAGGTTATAGTGATATACTAAAATATATTAAAGTTATAAAATGGCAATAATAAAAAATAAGATTTTACATAAGAGGTGATAATAGTGAATGTAGAGAATAGAATAAGTGAATTAATAGATTTAATAAATTATCACAATGATAAATACTATAATGAAGATACTCCTGAAATATCTGATTATGAATATGATAATCTAATGAAGGAGCTAATAAAGTTAGAAGAAGAAAATCCTAAGTTAAAAAGAGTAGATTCTCCATCAAGTAGGGTTGGAGGAAAACCATTAGATAAGTTTGAACAAGTAGTTCATAAAATACCAATGTTAAGCTTAGCAAATGCATACTCTGCACAAGACTTAAGAGATTTTGACAAAAGAGTAAGAGACATGGTAGAGGGTGAAGTAGAATATGTTGTAGAGTTTAAGATAGATGGTTTATCTGTAGGACTTACATACAATAATGGATTATTTGAAAAGGGAGCAACTAGGGGAGATGGTATTGTAGGAGAAGATATTTCTCAAAATCTTAAAACAGTAAAAAGTATACCTTTAAGAATAAAAGATCAAGAAGAAGTTGTTGTAAGAGGCGAAGTATTTATATCTAAAGATGATTTTAAAAAGGTTAATGAACAACAAGAAAAACAAGGATTACAATTATTTGCTAATCCTAGAAACTTAGCTGCAGGCTCATTAAGACAATTAGATCCTAAGCTAACAGCAAAAAGACCTTTAGATATATTTATATTTAATTTAGAGTATGTACAAAACACAGATTTTAAGAACCATAGCGAAGCCTTAGATTATCTTAAAGAGTTAGGATTTAAGGTAAGTCCAAATTATAAAGTATATAATAATATACAAGATGTAATTGATCATATAAAATATTGGACAGATAATAGGGGTGAGCTAGGATTTGAAATAGATGGTATGGTTATAAAAGTAAATAATTTAGCTCAAAGAGAAACTATGGGGTATACTGCTAAAAGTCCAAGATGGGCAATAGCATATAAGTTCCCAGCAGAACAAAAGAAAACCAAAATATTAGATATAATAGTTGAAGTAGGTAGAACTGGAACAATAACCCCTACAGCAGTACTAGAACCTGTAAGGCTAGCAGGAACTAGTGTAAGCAGAGCTACACTTCATAATGAAGATTACATAAGAGAAAAAGATATAAAAATAAATGATACAGTATTGGTTCAAAAGGCCGGTGATATAATTCCTCAAGTTGTAGAAGTTATAAAAGAAGAGCGTACTGGAGATGAAATAGATTTTGAAATGCCGAAAAAATGTCCTGTATGTTCTGAACCAACAGTAAGATTAGAAGGGGAGTCTGCTGTTAAGTGTATTAATATATCTTGTCCAGCTCAAATTAGAAGAGGTATAATTCACTTTGTGTCTAGAGATGCTATGAATATTGATGGATTGGGAGAATCTATAATAACACTTTTACTAGATAAAGGGTTAATTAAAGATATAGCTGATTTATATACATTAAATAAAGATGAAGTTGTAAAACTAGATAGAATGGGAGAAAAATCAGCAAATAACTTATTAAACTCAATTGAAAAGTCTAAATCAAATGATTTATGGAGGTTTATAAATGGATTAGGAATAAAATTTGTTGGTACTAAGGGAGCTAAAATACTAGCTAATAACTTTAAGGATTTAGATTTAATAATGTCTGCATCAAATGAAGAGTTAGTTAATTTAGAAGAGTTTGGGGGAATAATGGCAAATAGTGTTGTTAAATTCTTCCAAGAAGAAAAGAATATAAAATTAATAGAAAAATTAAAGAGCTGTGGTGTAAATACAAAGTCAATACAAGACGAAAGTTCTGATATTGCTAAAATATTTGAGGGGATGAAAATCGTACTTACAGGTACATTGCCAACTCTTAAAAGAAATGACGCAAAAGAGATGATAGAGTCTAGGGGAGGAAAGGCTACTTCAAGTGTAAGTAAGTCTACAACATTTGTATTAGCTGGAGAAGAAGCAGGTTCAAAATTAACTAAAGCCAATGATTTGGGTGTAAAAGTAATTGATGAAGATAAATTTATACAACTAACAGGCTTACAGTCTAAAGAAGAAGTAGAAAATGAATTAAAGTAATAAGCAAACTATTGTAGAAATAATATTTCATCTACAATATTACGAATGTAGAAAGCTATTAACAATATATGCTAATATTATTAGTATATACAAAAGCTAAGCATACAAGATTAAGAGAGGTATTTATATGGCGAGAATTAATAATAGAAAAAATGATGAAATAAGAGATATAAAAATAACTAGAAATTATACTAAATATGCAGAAGGTTCTGTGCTTATAGAAATGGGGGAAACAAAAGTAATATGTACAGCTTCAATCGAAGATAAAGTACCACCATTTTTAAGACACACTGGCACAGGATGGATAAATGCTGAGTATTCTATGTTACCAAGATCTACTCATCAAAGAAAAATAAGAGAAGCATCAAGAGGAAAGCTAGACGGGAGAACTCAAGAAATACAAAGACTAATAGGAAGAACTATAAGATCTGTTGTAGATTTATCTAAAATAGGCGAAAGAACTATATGGGTAGACTGTGATGTTATTCAAGCTGATGGTGGAACTAGAACAGCATCAATAACAGGGGCATTTGTAGCGGTTGTAGATGCTTTAAATAAATTACATAAATCAAAAGCAATAAAAGAAATGCCAATAACAAACTTTGTATCTGCAATAAGTGTTGGTATAGTTGGCCAAGAACATATGCTTGACTTATGTTATGAAGAGGACTCAAATGCACATGTAGATATGAATATAATAATGACTGATAAAGGTGAATTTGTTGAAGTTCAGGGAACTGGAGAAGAAAGACCTTTCTCAAGAAATGATTTAAATAAATTATTAGAACTTGGTGAAAAAGGAAATAAAGAATTAATAAAAGCGCAAAGAGCTGCTTTAGGTGAAATAGCAGATGAAATATTAGGTATGGAGTATGGAAATGAAGTTGTTATAGCAACAAATAATGCTCATAAATTAGAAGAAATAGGTGCTATACTAGAAGATTTTGAATACAATGTATATTCATTAAAAGATGTAGATTTAGCGGGAATAGAAATAGTTGAAGATGGAAAAACATTTGAACATAATGCACTTATAAAGGCAAGAACTATAGCAAAGAAAACAAATATGATAACAATAGCTGATGATTCAGGATTAGAGGTAGATGCTATAGGGAAAAAACCAGGAATTTATTCTGCTAGATTTGCAGGAGAAAATGCAACTGATGAAGAAAATAGACAAAAGTTAATGAAATCTTTAAATAATGTGGCTGCAAGTCAAAGAACTGCAAGATTTGTATCAGCTATAGCTGTAGTATTCCCAGATGGAAAAGAGTTTGTAGTTAGAGGAACTTGTGAAGGGGCTATAGGATTTGAAGAAAAAGGTAAAAATGGATTTGGATATGACCCATTATTTATAGTAAGTGGATATAATAAAACATTTGCAGAAATGCCAAGTTCTGTAAAAAATAGTATAAGCCATAGAGCTAATGCATTAAAATTAATGAAAAGTGAGTTTTCTAAAAGGGTAGTGAGATAATGAAAATAGGTATAGTAAGTGATACACACATGATAACTAAGTTTATAGATAAAGCTATACCCTACTTAAAAGATTGTGATTTACTAATTCATGCAGGAGATAATTTTTCTGATTCTAAGTATATACACAATATGACTAATGTTCCTATTATGGCTGTAAAAGGAAATTGTGATTTTGAAAATGTAGAAGATGAATTGGTATTTGATATAGAGGATAAAACTATATTCTTGTGTCATGGGGATAAGTATGGAGTAAAGTATGGATTAGATGAACTAGAAATAAAAGCAAAGTCTGTAAATGCAGATATAGTTGTATTTGGTCATACTCATACACCTTTATGTAAAGAAAAAGGTGAAATTTTATATATTAATCCTGGAAGTGTATCTTTTCCAAGGGGAGTCGCATATAAAAGTTTTGTAATATTAGATATAGATAATGGAAAAATAAATATGACAGAAATTAAGATATAAACAAGTATTCAAAAGTTTTATAAACTAAGTGAATACTTGTAAATAAAAAAACTTATGTGATATAATTAAAGAGTTAAACTATAATATTGTAAATTAAAATCAATATAAATTAATTACATAACAATAACTAGGAGGATTAAGTTAATGAAAGCAGAATTATTAAAAAAAGAAGGTACTAAAGTATCTTTAAAAATAACTGTAGAAAATGATAAATTTGAAGCAGCAGTAACAAAAGCATACAATAAAAATAAAGGAAAGTTCAATATACCAGGATTCAGAAAAGGTAAAGCTCCAAGAGTTGTAATAGAATCTCAATACGGTAAAGGTGTATTCTACAACGATGCTATAGAATTATTATTCCCTGAAGTTTATCCAGAAGCTATAAAAGAATTAGATATAGATCCAATAGATAGACCAGACTTAGATGTAGAAGAAATAAGCAAAGACAACGGATTAGTTATGGTTGTTACTGTTGAGGTTAAACCAGAGTTTGAATTAGGAGCTTACAAAGGTATAGAAATAGCTAAAGTTGATAATAATGTAACTGAAGCAGAAGTTGAAGTAAGCCTACAAGAAATGCAAAACAAGCACGCTAGATTAGTAAGTGCAGAAGATAAAGCATTAGAAAAAGGATTCACAGCTATAATAGACTTCGAAGGATTCGTTGATGGTGTAGCATTTGAAGGTGGAAAAGGTGAAAACTATAGCTTAGTTATAGGATCAAACACTTTCATACCAGGATTTGAAGATCAATTAGTAGGAAAGAAAGCTGGAGAAGAAGTAGAAGTAAACGTTGAGTTCCCAGCAGAATACCATGCTGAAAACTTAGCTGGAAAGCCTGCAGTATTCAAAGTTAAAGTAAATGATGTTAAGGTAAAAGAATTACCAGAATTAGATGATGAATTTGCTAAAGATTCAAGTGAGTTTGATACATTAGCTGAATTAAAATCTGACTTAAGAGCTAAGTTAGAAGAAAACGCAAAAGCTTCAGCTGAAGCTGAAATGAGAAATGCTATAGTTGAAAAAGTTTCTGCAAATACAGAAATAGAAATACCAGAAGCTATGATACAACATCAAATAGACAATATGTTAATGGAACTTAACATGCAATTACAATACCAAGGATTAAACTTACAACAGTTATTACAAATGACTGGAAGAAGCATAGAAGAGTTAAGAGAAGAAAGAAGAGAAGATGCTGCTAGATTAGTAAAATCTTCATTAGTATTAGAAGCAATAGCTAAAACTGAAGCTATAGAAGTTTCAGAAGAAGAAATGAACGAAGAATTAGAAAAAATGGCTAAAATGTACAACATGGAATCTGATAAAATAAAAGCATCTTTAAGAGAAACTGATATAGAAGATATAAAAGGTCAAATAAAGATAAGAAAAACTATAGATTTATTAGTTGATAATGCAGTAATAGCTTAATTTTTTACAGTAGCCTTTTAGGCTACTGTAAATTATATATAAACAAAATAAATATAAACATATAGAGGGGGTATGATCTATGGCATTAGTACCTGTAGTTGTTGAACAAACAGGAAGAGGAGAAAGATCTTACGATATATATTCTAGATTATTAAAAGATAGAATAATATTCTTAGGAGACGAAGTAAATGATGCTACAGCAGGTCTTGTAGTGGCACAATTACTTTTCCTAGAAGCAGATGACCCAGATAAAGATATACATTTATATATAAATTCACCAGGTGGAAGTATAACTGCTGGAATGGCAATATATGATACAATGCAATATATCAAACCAGATGTAAGCACTATCTGTATAGGTATGGCAGCGTCTATGGGAGCATTCTTATTAGCAGCAGGAGAAAAAGGAAAGAGATTTGCATTACCAAATAGTGAGATAATGATACATCAACCATTAGGTGGGACTAGAGGGCAAGCAACTGATATAGAAATACACGCAAAAAGAATATTAAAAATGAAAGACACTTTAAATAAAATATTATCTGAAAGAACAGGTCAGCCATTAGAAACTATTCAAATGGATACTGAACGTGATAACTTCATGAGCGCACAAGAAGCTAAGGAATATGGTTTAATAGATGAAGTAATCACACAAAAAGACCGTAGATAGGAAGAGGTGCTTAATATGTCAAAAAATGAAGACAAAAGACAGTTAAAATGTTCATTCTGCGGCAAAAACCAAGAGCAAGTAAGAAGGTTAATTGCAGGTCCAAGTGTTTATATATGTGATGAGTGTGTTGAACTTTGTGATGAAATAATCCAAGAAGAAATAGAAGACACTGTTGAAGAGGATACAACATCTCTACCTAAGCCAAAAGAGATGATGGATATCTTAAATGGTTATGTAATTGGTCAAGAAACAGCTAAAAAAGCTTTATCAGTAGCAGTTTATAATCATTATAAAAGAATATACAGTAAAAAGGCAAGCAATAAAGATGTAGAAATACAAAAGAGTAATATACTTTTACTTGGGCCTACAGGTTCAGGGAAGACATTATTAGCTCAAACACTAGCAAAAACTCTAAATGTTCCTTTTGCAATGGCTGATGCAACATCTTTAACAGAAGCTGGATACGTTGGAGAAGACGTAGAAAACATACTACTAAAGCTTATCCAAGCAGCTGACTTTGATGTAGAAAAGGCTGAGAGAGGAATAATATATATAGATGAGATAGATAAGATAGCTAGAAAATCAGAAAATCCATCTATAACTAGAGATGTTAGTGGAGAAGGTGTTCAACAAGCTCTTTTAAAAATATTAGAAGGAACAACAGCTAACGTTCCACCACAAGGTGGTAGAAAGCATCCACATCAAGAATTCTTAAAAATAGATACAACTAATATATTATTTATATTAGGTGGAGCTTTTGATGGTATTGAAAAAATAATACAAGGCCGTGGTAAAGAAAAAACTCTAGGATTTGGAGCTAAAATTGAAAGTAAAAAAGAAATGGATTTAGGAAAGGTATATGCCCAAGTACTTCCAGAAGATTTACTTAAATTTGGTTTAATACCAGAGTTTATAGGAAGGATTCCTGTTGTTGCAACTCTAGAATTATTAGATGAAAATGCTTTAGTTCAAATATTAAAAGAACCTAAAAATGCTTTAGTAAAACAATACAAAAAGCTTTTAGAAATAGATGACGTTGAACTAGAATTCGAAGATGACGCACTTCGTGCAATAGCTAATAAAGCTATAGAAAGAAACACAGGTGCAAGAGGTCTTAGAAGTATAGTTGAAGGAATCATGATGGAGAGCATGTTTGAAGTTCCATCGAGAGATGACGTTAAAAAAGTTGTAGTTACAAAGGAATGTGTAACTAAAGGAGAACAACCAGTATTTATATTAAAAGATCAAGAAGAAAGTGCATAATAAAAAAGAGGAGCCTTAAAAGCTCCTTTTTAAATGTAAGGATTTTATAACTATAATTAATGGGTATTAATAGATTAATAAACTTTAAAAAGTATAAAATATCATTAATTAGATAAAAGAGGATCATTACATATAATAGTCAAAACTTGTTTATTATTAAAATATCATATAAACTATTCATATAAAACCTATTTAAAGTTTATCATAAAAATTATATAAGAGTATATTTATAAATAAATATATATTATTCTAATATAAAAAATATAAAGTTTATTCATTAGTATATTACATTCAATATTACAACATAATAAAATAAGAGAAAAGTGATAAAAGATTTTACCAAATCAATAAATTTGTTTATACATTCTTTAAGCAAAGTGAATTTTTCTATAAATGTTGAAAATTAGGGATTGTAAATATATAATATATAAAGCAATAAAATCTAGCACTTTAAGGAGTGATATTAGTGGAACAGAATTATACGAAGATAGAACATGAATTACCGCTAATTCCACTGAGGGGATTAGCGATATTCCCATATATGATACTAAACTTTGACATAGGAAGAGAAATATCTTTAAAAGCTTTAGACCAAGCTATGTTAGCTGATGAGTTAGTATTCTTAACTTCTCAGAAAGCAGCAGAAGTTGATGAGCCAACAGAAGATGATTTTTATCATGTAGGAACTATATGTAAAGTTAAACAAATGATAAAACTTCCTGGGGATACAGTACGTGTATTAGTAGAAGGAATTTCAAGAGGTAAAATAAAAGAAGTAAGCAATGAAGAAGGGTATTTTAAAGCAACAATAGAGGAAATAGCATACGATGATGAAAATGCAGAGGAAGATATTGAGGTAGAAGCACTTGTAAGAAATGTGTTTGATGCATTTGAAGAGTACATAAACATAGGAAATAGAGTATCACCAGAAATATTAATATCTCTAGGTGAAATAGAAAATGTAGATCGTTTTATAGACACTATAGCTGCTAATATCTATCTAAAACCAGAACAAAAGCAAGAAGTTTTAGAAGAGTTTGATATTAAGAAAAGATTAGAATTAATATACAAAACTCTTTTAGAAGAGATAGATATACTTAAAATAGAAAAGAAAATAACTCTAAGAGTTAAAAAGCAAATGAATAAGGTTCAAAAGGAATATTACCTAAGAGAACAATTAAAAGCTATACAAAAAGAATTAGGAGAAGAAGAAGACATAAATTCTGAAGCTGACGAGTATAGAGCAAAGCTTAAGAAAATAAAAGCTCCTAAAGAAACAAAAGAAAAGATATCTAAAGAAATAGATAAGTTTTCTAGAATATCACCAATGTCTCCAGATGTATCAGTTTTAAGAGGGTATTTAGATAATATATTCTCATTACCTTGGAACAATGAAACTAGAGACAAGCTTGATATAGAAAAAGCTAAAGAAATATTAGATAATGAACATTATGGATTAGAAAAAGTAAAAGAAAGAATACTTGAGTATTTAGCTATAAGAACATTATCAAAATCACTAAAAGGACCTATCATATGTTTAGTAGGACCTCCAGGTGTTGGTAAAACATCTATAGCAAAATCGATAGCGAACTCATTAGGAAGAAAATTCGTTAGAATATCTTTAGGTGGAGTTAGAGATGAAGCTGAAATAAGAGGTCATAGAAGAACTTATGTAGGAGCTATACCAGGAAGAATAATAAATGGAATAAAAGAAGCCAAAACTAAAAATCCAGTATTCTTACTAGACGAGATAGATAAAATGTCAGCAGATTATAAGGGAGATCCATCTGCTGCAATGTTAGAAGTTTTAGATCCAGAGCAAAACAAAGATTTTGTGGATCACTACATGGAAGTTCCTTTTGATTTATCAAAAATATTATTTGTTACAACTGCAAATAGCTTAGGAACTATTCCAAGACCTTTATTAGATAGAATGGAAATAATAGAGGTATCTGGATATATAGAAGAGGAAAAGCTTAATATAGCTAATAAATATTTATTACCTAAACAAATAAAAGAACATGGTTTAGCACCTGGTTTTGTTAAAATAAATGAAGAAACTATGAGAGAGATAATAGGATCTTATACTAGAGAAGCAGGGGTAAGAAACCTTGAAAGAACTATAGGTAAAATATGCAGAAAAGCAGCTAAAAAGTATGTAGAAGATAAATCTTTAGAAGAAATAGTTATAAATAAATCTGACCTAGATGATTACTTAGGTAAGAATAAATATAGACATCAATTAGCAGGAACTAAACCAGAAGTAGGTGTTGTAACAGGTCTTGCATGGACGTCTGTTGGAGGAGAAACTCTAACTGTAGAAGTAAATGTTGTAAAAGGTAAAGGCCAAATAGTATTAACTGGTAAACTAGGTGATGTAATGAAAGAATCAGCTAGAACAGGTATATCTTATATAAGATCAATTGCTGACAAATTTGATATAGATCCTGATTTTTACCAAAATAAAGATATACACATACATTTACCAGAAGGTGCAGTACCTAAAGATGGTCCATCAGCAGGTATAACAATGGCTTTAGCTGTTTTATCAGCATTAACAAATATACCAGTAAGAAATGATGTTGCTATGACAGGAGAAATAACTCTTAGAGGAAGAGTTTTAGCTGTAGGTGGAGTTAGAGAAAAACTATTGGCTGCACATAGATCTGGAATAACAAAGGTATTACTTCCAAAAGAGTGTGAAGCTGATTTAGATGAAATACCTGAAAATGTAAAAGAAAAAATGGAATTTGTACTTGTAGACCATATGGACCAAGTATTAGAGCAGGCATTAGTAAGGAATGGTGAAAAGTAATGAAAATTAGAAGTGCAGAAATAACAATGAGTGCAGTAAACAGAGCTCAATACCCAGACGAAGGTATACCAGAAATAGCTTTAGTTGGTAGATCTAACGTTGGAAAATCATCAACAGTAAATACATTATTAAATAGAAGAAATTTTGCTAGAACAAGTCAGACGCCTGGTAAAACTAGAACAATAAACTTCTATCTTATAAACCAAGAATTTTTCTTTGTTGACCTTCCAGGTTACGGATATGCAAAGGTTGCAAAATCTGAAAAAGAAAAATGGGGAACTATAATGGAAAGATATCTAGCTGATAGAGAAGAATTATGTGCAATATTCTTATTAGTAGATATAAGACATGAACCTACAAGTGATGACGTTATGATGTATGAATGGATAAAGCACTTTGGATATAAATGCGTAGTAATAGCTACTAAAGCAGATAAAATAGCTAAAGGTAAATACCAAAAGCATTTTAGTATGATAAGAAAGAAATTACAATTAGATAAAGATGAAAAGATACTTCCTATATCTTCTCTTAAGAAAACTGGAGTAGAAGAAATATGGAAAGAAATAATAAGCCAATACAATGAAGCTGGTTATGAAATAACTGTTGACTAGTATGAAATAGACTATCTCAAAACTGAGATAGTCTATTTTTTTATATTATTTATAGAAAAATAATTTATAAATTTATATTAATTAAAGTAAATATTTTAAAATTAAAAAAATTTAAAAAATTAAAACTAAAATGTCAATTTATATTGATATTTATTAAATTAAATAGTAAAATATGTAAAATAACACGAAATAGAGCAACTTGGGGGTGAAACAATGAGTAACAATAATCAAAAAGGATTAAGAAAGACATTAGGCTTAAGTGCAGCACTTTCTACGGTAGTAGGAATGCTAATAGGTTCGGGAGTATTCTTTAAACCACAAGCCATATATGAATCTACAAATGGAGGAGCATGTCTAGGACTTTTAGCATGGTTAATAGGGGGACTTATAACTATAGCTGCTGGGCTTACAGCAGCTGAAATATCTTCTAGTATAGTAAAACCAGGTGGATTAATAGTTTATTTAGAAGAAATTTACGGTGAAAAAGTAGGATTTTTAACAGGATGGATGCAATCTATACTATTTATACCTGCAATAACAGCAGCGCTAGGAATTATATTTGCACAAGAAGCAGTGAGCTTATTGAGTTTACAAAGTGACATATATGTAATTTTAATTGCAATAGGAGTAATAGTGCTTATAGCTTTATTAAATTCTCTAGGAGCCAAATTTGGAGGAGGAATACAAACTGTATCTACAATATGTAAGTTAATACCTTTAGCACTTATAGTTATATTTGGATTTATAAAAGGAGAACCATCAACAGATATAATGACACCTCTGGTAGGTGAAAATACGAATATGGTTAGCGCCATATCTCAAGTACTTATAGCAACTTTATTTGCATACGATGGATGGATATATGTGGGAGCATTAGCAGGTGAGATGAAAGATCCAGCTAAGCATTTACCTAAAGCTATAGTAGGCGGAATTTCTTTAGTAATGGGAGTATACATAATTATAAATGTAGCATACTTATGTGTTGTTCCAGCATCAGAGATGGCAGCAGTAAGTGCACCAGCTACACTTGTAGCAAGTAAATTATTTGGAGAATCAGGAGCTAAGGTGATAAGTGTAGGTATATTAATATCGGTATTTGGAACATTAAATGGTTTCTTGATGACCGGAGGAAGAATACCTTATATAATGGGATGTGACGGGAGAATACCTTTTTCAAAAACTTTTGCTAAGTTAAATAATAATGGTGTTCCATTAAATGGAATGTGGTTAATAGCTGGGTTAGCAATAATATATTCTTTATCAGGTCAGTTCAATTTCCTATCTGATTTAGCAATATTTACAATATGGATATTCTACACAATGTTATTTGTAGGAGTTATAAAACTTAGAAAAGATAAGCCAAATATGAAGAGATCATATAAAGTACCGTTATATCCAGTAATACCTATAATAGCAATAATAGGAGGAGTATTTATTGTTGTTAGTACATTTATCACTCAAACACAAAATGCTATATTAGGACTTATAATAACATTAGCTGGCTTGCCAATTTATAATATAATTAAAAATAAGAAGATAAAACAAGAAATACAAAATAATGTAGCGTAGTATAAGGAGCCGTCTCAAAATTGAGACGGTTCTATTTTTATTTAAGATTATTTAGTTAAATATAGCTATATTACAAAATGATTAAATAAATATTATAAGTAAATAAGAATATAATTATAAAAGGTATTCATTGAATTTTAATATAAAAAAATGTATTAAAATAATTAGTTATAGACAAAATAATTTTTAAGATAGTAACAAAATAAAATGCAAATTAATATTTTATAAAGTAGAAGAAAAATATGAGGGGGCTAAATCATGGCAGGTAGAGTTAGGAAGTTATTCCCAGGTGGAAATACGGCAAATGGATCATTTAATTTTTTTGATAATATAATACCTCAAAATGTTAATAGAATCTTTTGCTTAAAAGGTGGACCAGGAGTTGGAAAATCATCATTTATGAAAAAAATAGCAAAAGAATTTATTGAAAAAGGGTATGATGTAGAGCTACACTACTGTCCATCAGATCCAAGCTCTTTAGATGGGGTTGTGATACTTAAATTAGGAGTAGTTCTGCTAGATGCAACTGCACCGCATATTGTAGACCCAAAAGACCCTGGTGCTATAGATGAAATATTAAATTTTGGTGAATATTGGGATGTAGAAAAATTAGAAAAAAATAAAGATACTATTGTAGAATGTGGAAAAGATATAAGTAACTCATTTAAAAGAGCATATAAGTATTTAAAAGCTGCTGAGCCAATTTATTATGATATAGAAGAAAAGTATAGAGATTGCATGGACTTTGGTCAAGTAAATCTAAAAATAGAGCATTTTATACACGATATATTTAAAGATTCTAGTAGTACTGGTATTTATAAATCACCAAGACATTTATTTGGAACAGCTATAACACCAGTCGGACATTTAGATTATGCAGATAGTATATTAAGTCAAGTTAATAAGGTATATCACTTGAAAGGTAATATAGGAACAGGTAAAACTACGTTTTTACGAAATATATGTGATAAAGCCATTCAAAAGGGAATGAATGTGGAAATTTTTCATTATCCACTTATTAAGGATAAGATTGAAACTGTAATAATAAAAGATTTAGATATAGGTATAACCGTAAGTAGTTTATTTGAAGGTAAGAATACTATAAATTTAAATGCTTACCTAGATGAAGAAAAATTAGAAAAATATATAGAAGAAATTAAGTTTGATAAAAAAGTATTTGATGAGCTATTAAATTATGCTATATCAAACTTAAAAAAGGCTAAGGCAAAGCATGATATTATAGAAGCATACTATGTGCCTAATATGAACTTTGATAAAATGGAAGAGTTAAAAGAAGAGATAATAAATAGAATTTTGAAGTATGAAGAATAATAAAAAAAGAGAAAGGCACAACGTGTCTTTCTCTTTTTTTATTAGAATTAAACTACATATTATTTAATATACTTAGAACTCTAAAGAGTTATTAAAAATATGGATGATATTATTAGAAATTAAATAACATAAAAATTAATTTATAGGGAGTATAGTTGTATGAAAGACAAATATATGTTGATAATATTAACTAGTATATATTAATAAGTAGCATGATGGCGATACTAATTAGAGAGTATCAAATTGGAAAAATTAATTATCAAGGTAAATTTGAGTATATAGGAGGTAAATAAAATAAACCTAAATAAAATTGAGAGTATATCTTTAAAAAATAAAATAATTAGAAACAAATACAAAGTGTTTAATATGAAACATAAACACATACAAAATGATGTAAAAGAAGAAGTTCTAAAAAGACCAGAAGAAGAATTGTACATAGGAAATAATATAAATTTAAATGAAACTTATGCAAGAGACATTTTTAAAAGTATATTAGACAAAGCTATAATAAAAAATGCTAGTGATATACACATAGAACCATTTAAAGAGCATATAATAGTTAGGTTAAGGATAGATGGATTCTTAGTAGAAGATATAAAAATAGAATATGAAGTATATCAACAACTATTAGTAGTAATAAAATTAGATACATTTATGAATATAACTGAAAAAAGATTACCTCAAGATGGTAGACTTGCCATTGAGGTAAAAGGTCAAGTGATTGATATTAGAGCATCAACTCTACCAACTGTTTATGGTGAAAAAATTGTTTTAAGAATATTAAATAGAAAGTCATTTCTAAAAAGAAAAGAAGAACTTGGATTTTCTAATAAAGCTATAGATAAGATAGAAAGTATTATAAATAAAAAGTCAGGGATATTATTAGTAACAGGATCAACAGGAAGTGGAAAAACTACAACAGTATACTCTATAATAAATGATTTAAAATGCACAAGTAAAAACATAGTGACTATAGAGGATCCTGTAGAGTACAAAATAGAAGGAGTAAACCAGATACAAGTAAATAATAAAGTAGGCTTGAGTTTTGAAAATGGATTAAGGTCTATATTAAGACAAGACCCAGATATAATTATAGTTGGAGAAATAAGAGATATAGAAACAGCAAAAATAGCAATAAAAGCAGCTACTACAGGCCATTTAGTGATAAGTACTATACATACTAAAGATGCAGTATCTGCCATATCTAGATTATTAGATATGGAAATACCACAATATTTGATAAGTGCATCTCTAATAGGAATTATATCTCAAAAGCTCATAAGAAAAGTATGTACCACTTGTATTATGCAGAAGGAAGTAAATGAATTAAACCAAACTAATGAGAAACATACAAATAGGGAGTGCGAAGAATGTAATGGATTGGGCTATAAAGGAAGAACTGCTATTTATGAAATACTAGAAATAGATAATGATATAAGAAAAGATATACAAAATATGCAAGATTATAACACCATAAAAGATACTGCAATAAAAAATGGCATGATAACATTTGAAGAAAGTGCAAAAGATTTAATCGATAATAATATAACTACTGAAGAAGAATACATAAGTTTAGAAATAGGTATTTAAAATTATAATTTATACAATAAACGAGGATAAAATGGATTCTAATATATATGAGGATTTTACTGAAAGTAAAGTAGTAAATAATAAAAATAAAAAGTTAAAAGAGAAATCATACAAATTAAAAGATAGAGAATTAAAAGATTTATGCAATGAAATGGGTATATTATTAGATTCAGGATGTCATATAATAAATGCATTTGAATTAATAAGAAATCAATCAAGCCCAAAGATAAGAAGAGTCATAAATAAAATAATACAAGATATACAAAAAGGTAATTCTATAAGTCAATCATTTCAAAATACAAATTCATTTTCAATGTTTTTTATAAGTACTATAAGAGCAGGTGAAGTTACTGGAAAGTTAGAATATGCTATGAATAATCTAGCTAAGTATTATGACAATCAATATAAGTCCAAGTCTAGGATAAAAAATATGTTGATATACCCAGCATTTGTTTGTATATCATTTTTAATCTCTGTAATAGTTGCAATAACTATGATAATACCAAATTTTGAATCTATTTTCATAGTAAATGATATAGATATTCCAGTATTAACAAAGGTACTTATAAATTTAGGAAAATTCTTCAGAAATAACTTTAGTACAATAATATTTGGTTTATTATCAATAGTATCTGGGATATTTTATTTATATAAATATACTTACACATTTAAAGCTATACTATATATAGTAGCATTAAGATTGCCAATAATAAGAGGTATAATAGAATTATTAGTGGCTAGTAGATTTTGTTCAACACTAAGGCTATTAATAGAAAGTGGTATACAGATAACTGAGGCAGTAGAAATATCTGCAAGAGTTATTGATAATAAATATATTTATAAAAAAATTTTAATTTCAATAGATCATATCAACAAAGGGAATAGTATTTCATATTCAATAAGCTTATCAAATATATTTCCAAAATCGCTCATAAGTATAATAAAAATAGGAGAAGAAAGTGGGCGATTAGATAGATGTTTAAAATCTAGCGAAGATCTATATACAAGCAAACTAAGTACAAAAATAGAGAAAGTAATCAAATCTATAGAACCTACAATAATAGTCATAATAGGTATTTTTGTGGGGGTATTTGCTATAGCAATGATAACTCCTATGTTTGATTTATCAAGTTCATTTTAAGAGGTGAAATTATGATTAATAAAAAAAGCAAAAAGAAGCAAGGATTCACACTAGTAGAAATGGTTATAGTTATAACTATTTTAGGAATATTATCTGGGATAGGATTTCTGAAGTTTGGAGAAGTTCAGCAGACGGCAAAAATTAATGCCGATAAGGTAGCAGCATCAGGTTTAGTTACGGCTACAAATTTAGCCATACAAAGTGGAGAAATTGAAATAAATAAAATAAATAATGATACAGACATTATCCAAGAGTTAGTAACAAAAGGATTTATTACAGTAGCTCCAAGACCACAGAGCAAAGATAAAGAATCTAGTTTTAAGGTTGAAATATCTGAGAAGGGAGACGTATCAGTTTTAATTGATAAAGAACCTTTTTATCCAGAAAAAGAATCTTAAAAAATAGAATACAAAATAAAAAATAAGAACTATCTATAAATTTAGATAGTTTTTTTGTATATTAGGATAGATTTTGAAAAGAAAAACATATTTTAAGAAAGGATAGTGTATATATACAAAGTCTTATAAGATATTTAATAGTATTAAGTATAAAAATGACAAAATAAATATGAAGGAATATTTAAAAAATCTGTAGAAACACTATATATATCCAAAGGTCAATTTTATATACCAAAACTTAACAGTATACATAAATTTAATAAAATAATATGATATTTATAGAATCATTTAATAAAAAATGGTATAATAATAAATTGTACTTTAATCTAATATAAAAATGAAGGAGTGACAGTCACATTGTTAGGGAGAAATGAGTTATGCCCTTGTGGAAGTGGCAAAAAATATAAAAAATGCTGTTTAAATAAAGATGTTGTTATGGAGAGAGCTGAGAGAAAAGTTAGTTCTACACAAAAACAATATTCACAATTATATACAAGAATACAGGAATTTGCTAAACAAGATAAATTTAAAGAAGAATGTGAAAAAGCTAAGGAAATGTTCTATATAGTTGAGGATGAAGCAACTAATGAAAAATTTGAAAGATTCTTCAACACTTATTTTATCCAAGACCACATAATGGAAAATAAGAAAGTAATGACAGTTGAATTTTATGAAGAAAATAGAGATAACTTAACAACTCAAGATGTTGAAGTGTTAAGAAGTTTATTTGAATCTTATGTAAGCGTATATGAAGTTACAGAAATATTAGAAGGTAAAATAGTATTAAAAGACTGTTTAACTGAGAGAGAAATTTCAACAGAAGACATCAACTTATTAAAAGACTTTAAAGTTGGAAGCTGTATGATAGCTAGAATAGTTGAAATAGAAGGAACTAGTATATTAATAGATGTAACTATAAGTATATCTAGTGCAGTTAAAGACGTAATATGTAATGATGTTAGATATCTATTCAATCAATATGAAGATTTATATAAAGATATGAAGACATTCTTAATCCATCATACACACATATTATATAAGTATATGCAACAATTACTTGATCCAAGTATAGCAGAATATTTAAAAGAACAAAAAGAATCAAAAATGAAAAAAGTACAAGAAGAAGTAGCTTTAACTTCTGAAGAAGGACAAGAAGATGATTGTAAAGTATGTTCTGTCCTTAGACAAAATGTTGAAGCTGAGCATATAGATGCTTGTGTATCATTCTGGAAAGAGTATACAAAAACAAACTCAGATGTTAAAGGATCTGAAAATGGATGGGCAGCTGCTGTTGAATACCACATAAAGAAAAATGCTGGAGAAAGTATAACACAAGCTCAAATATCTAAGAAGTATGAAATAAGCCCTAGTACATTAGGAAAAAGATATAAAGATCTTAAAGTATCTTAATAAAAAGCATAAACTAAAATTTTAGGAATTATATTTAAATATAATTCCTAAAATTTTATTCAAAAATATAAATATATCTGTATAAATTTTATATTTTTTATTAAAAAAGGTTTTAATATGTTCAAATAATGTATAAAATAAAGATATAAAATATACAGAAAGAGGTACATGTATGAGTCTTAAGTTAGGAAGCGCAATTGCCGTATCAACAAATTACATAAAATCTAATCCAGCAGTTCCTGTGTATAATGGAGAAGAAAATCCAAATAACCTTTATGCGGTTATTTATCATATAGAAATAGGATATAATGAATCTAGTGTTCAAAAAACTAAACAATATATAATAATAGATTATAAGGAATTTGACTTATCTCAAGATAAGAAAAATGAATTAATAGAAATAGGAAAAGAATACTGTAAAAATAAAGGGATATCTGAAAATGATGAATTACAAATAGCTCTTTTAGATGATAATGAAGAAGCTGAAATATTCTTAGAGAAAATATTCAACAATATGAAGGTTATAAGAGGACTTATAACTAAAAAGGACTAACAATATGAATTTAGCAGGTATAGAAGAAATAACACCTTTTGAAGGTGTAGCAGAATTTAAAATTTATAAATACGACGATAGAATAGACTTAAGTGATAAAGAACAATTTATATGTGATCTAAAATTAGTTAGTATTAAAGTTAATCCTATTTATGTAGAGAGAATAGGTAAATCAATGGATATGTTAGCTTTAGTAAAAAATTTAAATCCAAAATTAGAAAAATCAAGTATAAAAGAAGATATAAAAGAGTTTATATTAGATGAAATTTGGGAAGAAGGTCTAGAAAAAGAGAATATAGATGTAATATTTATAGAAAGCTAGGTATATACCCTAGCTTTTATAATGTTTTTAATGTATTTTTAGATATAAAGTAAAAATACAAACTATTAAGATGTAAATAGGAGGAAAACTATGTTAAGAATATCTAATTTAAAAATAAGCATAAATGAAGATATATCAGTATTAAAGAAACTTATATTAAAAAAATTGAAAATAAAAGAAAAAGACCTTATAAAGTATACTATATATAAAGAATCTATAGATGCAAGAAGAGGAAAGATTGATTTTGTATACACTGTAGATGTAGACGTTAAAAATGAAGAAAAATTAATAAAAGCTAATATAAAAGATGTAATAAAATTAAAAGAGACAAGATATATAGGTGTTCAAACAGGAGAAGCAAAATTAAAGAATAGACCTGTAATAATAGGTAGTGGTCCAGCTGGATTATTTGCAGCACTTTTATTAGCACAAAGAGGATATAATCCACTTCTTTTAGAAAGAGGGCTAGACGTAGACCAAAGAACTAAAGATATATATAATTTTTGGACTAACAGAAAGTTTAAAAATAATTCAAATGTACAATTTGGGGAAGGGGGAGCAGGAACTTTCTCAGATGGTAAGCTTACTACAAGGATAAAGGATATAAGATGTAGAAAAGTTCTAGAAGAGCTTGTTAATTTTGGTTCTCCAAATGAAATATTATACTCTCATAAGCCACATGTAGGAACAGATATATTAAAAGGCGTAGTTAAGAATATAAGAAATGAAATAATAAGACTTGGCGGGGAAGTTAAGTTTGATGCTAAGGTTACAGATATTGAAATTGAAAATGGAGAAATAAAATCAGTAGTAATAAATGATGTAGAAAAAATAGAGTCAGAAGTCATAATACTTGCAATAGGCCATAGTGCAAGGGATACTTATAAAATGTTAAATAAAAGAGGTGTAAAAATAATTCAAAAACCTTTTGCTATAGGGGCAAGAATTGAGCATCCTCAAGAATTAATAAACAAGTCTCAGTACAAAGAATATTATAATCATCCTAGATTAGGTGCAGCAGACTATAGACTGATAGATCACGCATCAAATGGTAGAACTGCATATACATTCTGTATGTGCCCAGGAGGGACTGTAATAGCCTCAGCATCTAATGAATTTGAAGTAGTGACAAATGGTATGAGTGAACATGCAAGAGACCAAGTAAATGCCAATAGTGCTTTCTTAGTAAATGTACTTCCAGAAGACTTTGGAAGCGATGATCCATTAGCAGGAGTATATTTCCAAGAAAAATATGAAAGGTTAGCTTATGAATTAGGTGGAAAAAATTATAATGCTCCAGCTCAACTTGTAGGAGATTTTATAAATGATAAAGTATCTACATCATTAGGCAGTGTAGAACCATCATATAAGCCAGGAATAGAATTTGTAGATTTAAGAGAATGTCTTCCGGAGTTTGTAACTACGACTATGAAAGAATCATTAATTTCTTTAGATAAAAGATTAAATGGATTTGCTATGCATGATGCAGTTTTAACAGGTGTAGAAACTAGATCATCAGCTCCTATAAGAATAGTTAGAGATGAGGAAACTTTAGAGTCTGTAAATGTTAAAAATCTATATCCATGTGGAGAAGGTGCAGGATATGCAGGTGGTATAGTTACAGCTGCAGTAGATGGAATAAAGTGTGCAGAAAAAATTATAATGAAATATTCGAATATATAAGTAAAAATACTATGAACTAGAATTTAATTAGTTCATAGTATTTTTTTATAGATAAATAGAATTTATTATAATTTATGGTTAAAATTTTGACAATTAATAATTTTTAAACTATAAAATTATTAAAAAAATATATAAA
>NZ_JBDPHA010000014.1:22433-63045 GCF_039841805.1 Romboutsia sp. 1001216sp1 | reverse complement strand
TACCTGGTTGATAGGTCGAAGGTGTAAGTGCAGTAATGTATTTAGCTTATCGATACTAATAGGTCGAGGACTTGACCAAAATCATTAACTAAATGATATACAGTTTTCAGAGTATTAACTCTAAAAGATAAAGATTATGTGGTTATTATAGCAAAGAGGATACACCTGTTCCCATACCGAACACAGAAGTTAAGCTCTTTAGCGCTGATGGTACTTGGGGGGCGACCCCCTGGGAGAGTAAGACGTAGCCACGTAATCTTTTTTTTATGTGAAAAAATAGTAATATTTATATTTTAAAGCATATAATAAAAAATAAGTCTTTATAAAAATCAATACTAAGCTATACAATATTTCCAAAATCATTTATTTAATGCAAATGCGATAAATTTGCTATATTAAATGATATCTAAACAAACGATTAGTTCAAAATATGCATCAATTCCAATAAATTTCTATATTAAAAATAAAAAAATTTAAATACTTAATAATATAATCTAAACCGCCTTAACTAAAGTTAGGTATTTTTTGTTATATAAGATAAAAGTTATTTATTTAAATGTATTTATATTATTTATTAAGGACTTCAAGTAAACGTATTTAAACATTAAATAACATAGTTTATAATCTTTAATATTAAAAGAAAAAGGGAGGGGATTAGGATTATGTTTAAAAAATTTAATAAAATCTTAGTTGCTAACAGGGGAGAAATAGCTATAAGGATATTTAGAGCCTGCTCTGAATTGGGAATAAAGAGCGTGGGGATATATAGTAAAGAAGATAAATATAGTTTGTTTAGAACAAAAGCAGATGAATCTTATTTAATAGGAGAAGATAAAGGTCCAATAGACGCATACCTAGATATAGATAGTATTATAGAATTAGCTAAGAAGAAAAATGTAGATGCAATTCATCCAGGATATGGTTTCTTATCTGAAAATCCAGAGTTCGTAAAGAAGTGTGAGAAAAATGGAATAACATTCATAGGTCCATCAGCAGATATAATGAATATGATGGGAGATAAAATAAATTCAAAACGAATAGCAAAAGAGGTGGATGTAGCTACTATACCAGGAATAGATGAACCAATCAAAGATGTTAAAAGAGCCAAAGAAATAGCTAAAGAAATAGGATATCCAATAATGCTTAAAGCTTCTAACGGCGGTGGCGGTAGAGGTATGAGGGTTGTTTATAACGAATCAGATTTAAGTATAGAATATGAAACAGCATGTAGTGAATCAAAAAAAGCTTTTGGTGAAGACATGATATTCATAGAAAAGTATATAGCTAATCCTAAACATATAGAGGTACAGATATTAGGGGATAAGTATGGAAATATAGTACATTTGTATGAAAGAGATTGTTCAGTACAAAGAAGACATCAAAAGATAATAGAATATTCACCAGCATTTTCTCTAGGCGATAAATTGAGAGAAAATATATGCAATGACGCAGTTAAAATAGCTAAGCATGTAGGATATATAAATGCAGGTACTTTAGAATTTTTAGTAGATGATAGTGGAGAATACTATTTTATAGAAATGAACCCAAGGGTTCAAGTAGAACATACGGTAACTGAAATGGTAACCGGTATTGATATAGTGCAAAGTCAGATATTAATTGCTCAAGGATATAGGTTGGATAGTGATGAGATAAATATAAAATCTCAAGAAGATGTAAAACTAAGAGGATATTCTATTCAATGTAGAATAACAACAGAAGACCCTAAAAATAGATTTATGCCAGATACAGGCAAAATACAAGTATATAGAACTGGCTCAGGATTTGGTATTAGACTAGATGGAGGTAATGGATTTGCAGGGGCAAATATAAGTCCATACTATGATAGTCTACTTGTAAAGACTATATCTTGGGATAGAACATTTAAAGGTGCAATAAATAAAACTATAAGATCTATCAAAGAATTTAGGGTTAGAGGTGTTAAAACTAATATAGGATTTTTGGTAAATGTATTGAATAATCCTATATTCGTAGAGGGAAAATGTAGCACCAGATTTATAGATATTAATCCAGAATTATTTGAGATAAGAGAAAGTAAAGATAGAGGTACAAAATTACTTCAATTTATAGGGAATACAGTAGTAAATGAAAATAAATGCGAAGATAAACCTTCATTTGATTCAATATATCAGCCTAAGATAAATAAAGATATAATACTTAATGAAGGAAGTAGGGATCTGTTTAATAGATTAGGTAAAGAAAAGTATATGGAATCTATTAAAAATGAAAAGAAACTATTGCTGACAGATACAACTATGAGAGATGCACATCAATCATTACTAGCTACAAGACTTAGAACATATGACTTATTAAAAGTAGCAAAACCAACTAATGAGTATATGAAAGATTTATTTTCTATTGAGATGTGGGGCGGAGCAACCTATGATGTTGCATATAGATTCTTAAAAGAATCTCCATGGATTAGACTACAAAAACTTAGAGAAGAGATACCTAGTGTATTATTCCAAATGTTATTTAGAGCATCAAATGGAGTTGGATATAAAAATTATCCAGATAACGTAATTGAAGAATTTATAAAACAATCAGCAGAACAGGGAATAGATGTATTTAGAATATTTGACTCTCTAAATTGGGTGGAAAATATGAAGCCATCTATATCAACAGCTTTAGAAACTGGAAAAATAGTAGAGGCTAGTATATGTTACACAGGAGATATATTAGATCCAACAAAGAATAAATATAATTTAGAATATTATATAAGAATGGCTAAAGAGCTAGAAGAATTAGGTACAGATATAATATGCGTAAAAGACATGGCAGGCTTACTTAAGCCATATTCAGCATATACTCTTATAAAAGAATTAAAAAATAATGTCAATACTCCTATACATCTTCATACACATGATACAAGTGGAAATGGTATTGCAACTTGCCTTATGGCATCTGAGGCAGGGGTGGACATAGTGGATGGAGCATTAGAAACTATGGCAGGTTTAACTAGCCAACCATCACTAAACGCTATTGTAGAAGCACTTAAAAATACTGAAAGAGATACTCAGATTAATTTATATGGATATGAAGAAATAGGAAACTATTATAAAGATTTAAGAAAAATATATTCTAGATTTGAAAGTGATTTATCAAATCCTTCTGCTGAAATATATAAATATGAGATACCAGGAGGACAATATACAAATCTAAAACCACAAGCTGATAGCTTAGGACTGTCAAATAAATTTGATGAAGTAAAAGAAAAGTATAAAGAAGCAAATGAAATATTGGGAGATATTATAAAAGTAACTCCATCATCTAAAGTAGTAGGAGACCTTGCTATATTTATGGTAAAAAATAAATTAGATAAGAATAACATAATAGAAGAAGGTGAAAAATTATCATTTCCAGATTCTGTATTAGACTACTGTAAAGGAATGATAGGTCAACCAGAAGGAGGAATACCAAAAGATATTCAAAGGGTAGTATTAAAAGGAGACACTCCGATAGAAGAAAGACCTGGTAAATTAATTCCAAAGGAAGATTTTGAAAGTATAAAAGCTGATTTAGATAAGAGATTCAAAATGAATACAAATATAAGAAATATATTAAGTTATACTTTATATCCAAAGGTATATGAAGATTACCTAAAACATCTGCAACTATATAATGATATATCAAAGCTAGATAGTCATGTGTATTTCTATGGATTAAATAAAGGTGAAGAGTGTGAAGTAGAGATAGAAGAAGGTAAAATACTTACTATAAAGTTAGTAGATATAGGTGATGTTAAAGAAAATGGAAATAGAACAGTATCATTTGAATTAAATGGTATGATGAGGGATATAGATATAAAAGATAATAACTACTCTGGGAACATAAAAGATATAATAAAAGCTGATATGAATGACCCTATGCAAATAGGAGCTAGTATACCTGGAAAAGTAGTTAAAATTTTAGTTAAAGAAGATGATGAAGTAAAACAAAATCAACCAATGATTATTATAGAAGCAATGAAAATGGAAACTATAATAGTTGCTAAAGCAGATGGTATTGTAAAATCAATAAAAGTTGAAGAAGGGGAATTAGTAAGAGATAAGCAATTACTTATAACTATGAAAGATAAATAAAAAATTCGCTTAACTCATATAAAACAATACTTAAGAATTTCTAATATAAATTAAATGGATTAAAATATGAAGATATTCTTCTTTAAAGTTAGTTTGTAATAATATGATAAGCTAAAAAGAACTTATGCCTAAAAGGCATAAGTTCTTTTATTTATCGAAAAATAGAAGAAATAATTGTCAGCATAAGGACATAATCAATTGAATAAATTAAACTTCGATAAATAGATAAAATGTATATCAATAGTGAAATATGAGAAAAAATATTATTAATATACTGCATTAGAATTGTATAAATAATAAGTGGAATTATATATAGATTATTGAATATATATATATAAAATAAAATTTATTATTAAATATGAAATTACAGTAAAAGAGAGGAAAGAGGTAATAAGTATAGAATTAATGACTAAGACCTTAAGTACTAACTATTTCTTGGGAAATACTTATATCACCACCTAGAGTTAAGATGTTTACATACTTATTATCAAAAAATAAAATTTAGTTATGTAATTATAGTGAAATACTCAAAGTAATTTATAAATTATAAAGGTAGGTGCTTATATGAAAATTTACGATAGTAGTAATATAAGAAATATAGCAATACTAGGTCATAGTGGATGCGGGAAGACAAACTTAATTGAAGCCATAGCATACACATCAAAGTTAACTAGTAAAATACCGAGAATAACTGATAAAATGAATATGACATACAGTATAGGATTAACTCCAGTAGAGTATAATGACTATAAATACAATCTATTAGACACACCAGGTTACTTTGACTTCTGTGGAGAAGTAATATCATCTCTTAATGCAAGTGATGCAGCTATAATAGTTATAGATGCAACAACTGACGTCCAAGTGGGAACAGAAAAATCATTAGAATTAACTGAAAACATGCCAAAAATAATGTTCATAAATAAAATTGATAATGAAAAATCTAGATATAAAGATACACTAGCTATGCTTAGAGAGAAGTATGGCAATAAAGTAGTACCAATGATTATACCTATATATAAGAATAAAGAATTTATAAAATTACATAATGTTTTTGAAAATATGGATGGATTAGATGGAGAATTTAAGCAAGAAGCTATGAGTGTAAAAGAAGCGTTAATGGAGCTTATAGCAGAAACAGATGATGAGTTATTAGATAAGTATTTTAGTGGAGACGATTTAAGTGATGCAGATATACAAAAAGGTATAACTATAGGTATGCAAAGAGGAGATATAATTCCTGTTATATGTGGTTCAACGATAAACAATATAGGAACAGCTGAAATATTAGAAACTGTTTCAAAATATTTGCAGCCAAAGTACTCTAATATAGAGGCTAAATTTAAAGGGCAAGTATTTAAAACAATAGTAGACCCATTCATAGGAAAAATGTCTTATATAAAGGTAACTCAAGGTAAAATAAATAAAGACTGTGAATTATTTAATTTGAATAAATCAGAGAAAGAAAAAATATATAATATATATACTATGAAAAATGGAGACCTTATAGAGCTAAGTGAGGCTAGATGTGGAGATATAATAATTGTAACAAAAGTAAATTCACTTCAAACTGGCCACACTGTATCTATAAGTAAGGATGAATACGAATTAGAAGATATAAACTTACCAAAGCCACAAATATATTATGCAGTGGTTCCTAAAAATAAAGGAGATGAAGATAAGATAGGTTCTGCATTAAATAAAGTGGTTGAAGAAGACCCAACTATTAAGTGGTATAGAAATCCTGAGACAAAACAAGTATTAATAGGAGGTCAAGGGGAACTCCATATAAATACTATAAAAAATAAGATTAAGTCAAAGTTTGGTGTAGATATTGGTTTAGAAGATATAAAAGTAGCTTATAGAGAAACTATAAAAGGAAAAGCTGAAGTTCAAGGTAAGCATAAAAAGCAGTCAGGAGGTCATGGGCAATACGGAGATGTCAAAATTAAATTTGAAAGAAGTAATTTAGATTTTGAGTTTGCTGAAGAAATATTTGGTGGATCTGTACCAAAACAATATATCCCAGCAGTAGAAAAAGGTATAAAGGATTCCATGGTAAAGGGAGTTTTAGCAGGTTTTCCAGTTACAAATATAAAAGCAACTTTATATGATGGGTCATATCATGATGTAGACTCATCAGAAATGGCATTTAAATTAGCAGCAGGTATAGCATTTAAGAAGGGTATGGAAGAGGCTAAGCCAGTTTTACTAGAGCCTATAATGAAGTTTAAGATAACTGTTCCAGAAGAGTATATGGGGGATATAATGGGGGATATAAATAAGCGAAGAGGAAAAATACTTGGAATGGAATCTGATGAAAAAGGAAAACAAATAATATATGCAAATGCTCCACAAGCAGAAACTTTTAAATATGCAATAGATTTAAGGGCCATGACTCAGGGAAGAGGTTATTTTGAGATGGAATTAGAAACATATGAAGAAGTTCCAGCTCAATTAGCTCAAAAAATAATAGAGTTGGAAAATAATAAATAAAATTTAAGGCTCTAGATTGCTCATCTAGAGCCTTAAATTTTTTAGAAAGTACAAGTTAAACCTTGGAACAATAATGAAAAAAATGCATATAAATTAGATTAAATATACATTTAGTAGATGTGTATTATGAAGTAACTGAATGATATTAAAAAGGTTGACTATAATTAATTACTAAATTAATCAAATATAGATAGCATTAAGTAATTATTATAATAGAGAGGAGGGTAAAGTTTGTATTTTAACAGATTTACTCAAAGGGCAAAGAGATCAATAGATATAGGTATAGAAAGTGCACAAAGATTGGGTCATAAAGTGGTAGGTAGTGAACATATCTTATTTGGCTTAATAAAGGAAAAGGAAGGAATAGCAGGAAAAGTATTAATGCAGTTAGGACTAACAGATAGCATAATCAAATCAAAAATAATTGAAGTAAAAGGCAACGCTAATGAGCCAGTAGAAGATGTAACATTAAGTCCAAGGAGTAAACAAATATTAGAGCTCTCTGGTATGTTTGCTAATAAGTTAAGAACTAATTATATAGGAACAGAGCATATTTTGTTAGCGATAGTTCAAGAAGGCAATGGTACTGCTATGAAAATATTAAACTTAGAAGGTATTGATGAGAGAGCTATTGTGCAGTTAATAATTGATATGATGGGATTAGAGGAGTACTCAATACAACAAGAAAAAGAAGAAAAATACACAGTTAAGGTACAGGAGGAATCCCTAAAACTTTTAGATAAATATGGTAAGAATCTTGTAAATTTAGCTTCCAAAGGTAAATTAGATCCTGTAGTTGGTAGGGAAATTGAAATAGAGAGAGTTATACAAATATTAAGTAGAAGAACAAAAAATAACCCAGTTGTAATAGGAGATCCAGGGGTAGGAAAAACTTCTATAATAGAAGGGTTAGCTATAAACATAGCAGAAGGAAATGTGCCTGAAACTTTAAAAAATAAAAGCTTATATACTTTAAATATGGGTTCTATGTTAGCAGGTGCAAAATATAGAGGTGAATTTGAGGATAGAATAAAGCAAGTTATAGATGAAGTTATAAAAAATGGCAATGTAATTCTATTTATAGATGAAATACACACAATAATAGGTGCAGGTGCAACTGGAGAAAGTACAATAGATGCATCAAATATACTTAAACCGGTGCTATCAAGAGGAGAACTACAAATTATAGGAGCAACGACAATAGATGAATATAGAAAGCATATAGAAAAAGATTCAGCTCTTGAAAGAAGATTTCAACCTGTAGTGCTTAAAGAACCATCTAGAGAAGAAAGTATAAAAATTTTAGAGGGTATTAGATATAAATATGAAGATTTTCATAAAGTAAAAATAAGTAATGAATCTTTAGTTGCAGCAGTAGATTTATCTATAAGATATATAACTGATAGATTTTTACCAGATAAAGCTATAGATTTAATAGATGAAGCTGCATCAAGAGTTAGGTTAAAAATAGGTAAATCATCAGTTAAAATTTTAGGATTAGAAGAAGAAATCGAAAGCATAGATAAGGAAAAAGACAAAGCAGTAATGTATCAAGATTTTGAGAAAATTGATAAAATAAAAAAACAGCAAGAAAATTTGAAGAAAGAACTTAAAGAAGTAAAACAACAATGGAATGCTATGGGAAAATATACAGAAGTAGTTAAACCAGAAGATATTGCAGAAGTTGTAGAATTATGGACCAGTATACCTGTAAATAAAATAGTAGAATCTGAATCTAGCAAATTATTAAGGTTAGAGAAAATATTACATGAAAGAGTGGTTGGTCAAGAGCAGGCAGTGAAGTCAATTTCGAGAGCTATAAGAAGGTCAAGAGCAGGATTAAAAGATCCAAATAGACCAATTGGATCTTTCTTATTCTTAGGTCCTACAGGAGTAGGCAAGACAGAATTATCAAAAGCCTTAGCAGAAGTGCAATTTGGAGATGAAAATAAGATAATAAGACTTGATATGTCTGAGTATATGGAAAAACATGCAGTATCTAGACTAATAGGGTCACCACCAGGATATGTAGGTTATGAAGAAGGTGGCCAATTAACAGAAAAAGTAAGGAGAGATCCTTACTCTGTAATTTTACTTGATGAGATAGAAAAAGCGCATATAGATGTATTTAATATTTTATTGCAAATATTAGATGATGGAAGACTAACAGATTCCAAAGGTAGAACTGTAGACTTTAAAAATACTATAATAATAATGACTTCTAATGTAGGGGCAACAAAAATAAGCTCTCAAAGAATATTAGGATTCTCTACAAATAGAAATAAAGAGGAAAAAGTCAAGAGTGATTATGAAAATATGAAAGAATGTATAATGGAAGAAGTTAAACAAAAATTTAGACCTGAATTTTTAAATAGAATAGATGATATAATAGTATTCCATTCACTAACAGAGGAAGATTTAGATGAAATAGTAAAATTAATGACAAAAGAATTAGCATCGAGGTTGCAAGCTATGAACATAAACCTAAATATGACCGAAGAATCCATAAGATTTATATCAAAAGTTGGATTAGACTTACAGTATGGTGCAAGACCACTAAAAAGAGCCATACAAAAAGAGATAGAAAATCCACTTTCAGAAGTAATACTAAAAGGAGACATACGAGGTGGAAATGTTGTTATAGCAGAGGTAGAAAATAATAAGATAGTATTTAAGTGCAAATAGTAGTAATATATATAATAAGGGGGAGAGTATTCCCCTTTATTTTTATAAGCAAAAAATATTAGTATAATATATAGGTATATTAGCTATAAAGGATTTTAAAGATTCTACATAATATTATATAGATATGCTAAAATTATATAGACAAAAAGAATTTAAGGGTGAATTATATGGCAAAAATAAAAACAAAATATGTATGTCAAGAATGTGGGTATGAAACTTCAAAATGGTTAGGGAAATGCCCTGAATGTACAAAGTGGAATACTTTCGTAGAGGAAATTGAGCAAAAAGGAAGTAAAAAAGAAGTTTTCATTATAGATAAATCATCATCAAGACCAGTAAGTATAAATTCTATACAAACTAAAGAAGAAGAAAGATTTTCAACGTGTATAAATGAATTGGATAGAGTGTTAGGTGGAGGTGTTGTAAAGGGGTCATTAGTTCTTGTTGGAGGAGACCCAGGGATAGGTAAATCTACACTACTAATACAAGTTTCAAGCAATGTTGCAAACTCAGGAAAAAGAGTACTTTACATATCAGGAGAAGAGTCTGAATCTCAAATAAAAATGAGAGCTCAAAGGTTAGGTATAAGTTCAGATAATCTGTATATATTCGCAGAGAATAATTTAAGTATAATAGAAGCTCATTTAGAAAGTATAAATCCAGAACTTATCATATTAGATTCTATTCAAACTGTTTATAGCCCAGAAATATCATCAGCTCCAGGAACTGTTAGCCAAATTAAAGAAGGTACATCTAAATTCATGAAAATTTCTAAAAAAATGGGTATATCAACCTTCGTAGTTGGGCATGTAACAAAAGAAGGTTCATTGGCAGGTCCTAAATTATTAGAGCATATGGTGGATACAGTTTTATATTTTGAAGGAGAAAGATATAATACATATAGATTAGTAAGAGCTGTAAAGAATAGATTTGGTTCGACTAATGAACTAGGTGTCTTTGAAATGAGAGATTTAGGTTTGGTAGAGTTAGAAAATCCATCTAAGATACTTATATCAGAAAAGCCAAAAGATGTGGCTGGTTCTGTAATAATATCTACAGTAGAAGGGACCAGACCAATGCTTTTAGAACTGCAAGCATTAGTATCCCCAACTAGTTTTGGTATTCCTAAAAGGACAGCTACAGGGGTTGATTATAATAGAGTTGCTATGTTATTAGCTGTTTTAGAAAAGAGAGTAGGATTGCAAATTCAAAATCAAGATGTGTATTTAAATATTGTAGGGGGTATAAAAATAAATGAGCCTTCAATAGATTTAGGTATAATAATTGCCGTTGCATCAAGTTTTAGAAACATTGAAGTTGATGAAAAAATAGCAGTAACAGGAGAAGTAGGTTTAACAGGAGAAGTAAGAGCAGTTAGCTATATAGAAAAGAGAATAGCTGAGTGTAAAAAATTAGGATTTTCAAAAATGGTTATACCAAGAAGTAATTATGATGCAGTAAAAGATGTTAAAGGTATAGAAATATGGCCAGTTGATAATTTAAGACAAGCTATAAATATAGTACTAGGGGGTAATAAATAATAATGGAAGATATCTTAAATAATAAGAATGTATTACACGCATTAAAAATGATATCTCCTGGAAGTCCATTAAGACAAGGTTTAGAAAATGTACTAAAAGCTAAGACCGGTGGTTTGATAGTTATATCAAATGGAGAAGATACAATGAAGGTTGTAGATGGAGGATTTAATATAAATGCAGATTATTCACCTGCATATTTATATGAATTAGCAAAAATGGACGGGGCTATAGTACTTAGTCAAGATGTTAAGAAGATATTATTTGCAAATGCACAATTAATACCTGATTATTCTATTCCTACATCTGAAACAGGGACAAGACATAGAACAGCAGAGAGAGTTGCAAGGCAGACAGGTTCTATAGTTATTGCTATATCTCAAAGAAGAAATGTAATAACTGTATACAGAGGAGATCAAAAGTATGCGCTAGAAGAAATATCAAAAATATTTACAAAAGCTAATCAAGCATTACAGACTTTAGAAAAATATAAAGCAGTATTAGATCAAGCTGTAGCAAGCCTAAATGCATTAGAATTTAATGATTTAGTAACTATATACGATGTAGCAATTGTACTTCAAAAAATGGAAATGGTTATGAGAATTACAAGTATAATAGAAAAATATATTATAGAGCTTGGGCAAGAAGGAACACTAGTCAGAATGCAGTTAGAAGAATTAGTTGGAACAACTAAAATTGACCAAAAACTTATACTAAAAGATTATAGCAAAGAAGATATAGACATAAAGTTATTTAAAAAGAAAATAAAAACATTATCTCCTGAAGAATTAGTAGATTTAACTAATATGGCTAAACTTTTAGGTTATAGTGGATTCTCTGAAAATATGGATATGGAGATAAGACCAAGAGGGTATAGAGTATTAAATAAGATACATAGATTACCATCAACTATAATTGAAAATTTAGTAAATTACTTTGAAGATTTCCAAGAAATACTAGATGCATCTATTGAAGATTTAGATGATGTAGAGGGGATAGGTGAAATAAGGGCAACATATATAAGAAATGGACTAATAAAAATGAAACAATTAGTATTACTAGATAGACTTATATAATTTATTAATAAGGATTTAAGATATATTTAAGGACTTTGTTGTTGAATAAATATGGTATTATAGATTATAATAAAAAAATATTAAGTATTAATCCGGGGGTGAAGAATTGATACCAAAAGTGATAAGATTTATAACAAGCATACTGGGGTTTGCTCTAGGTATGACTACATATGCAACTTTAATGAAAGCATTTCCGGCACTTAAATTTGGTGCAGAGATATATGGTTTAATTGCATCTGTTTCAGTTGGGATAGTTGTAGGAATCATATTCTATGCAATAGAGCCGTGGTTTACTGATAAATTTAAGGATATTGCTAAGGTTATGGATAAAGAAATATCAAAATATCCTCAAACAGATATATTACTAGGATCTATAGGTCTTATAGTTGGGTTCGTAATAGCTTACTTAGTAAGTGGTATAATGAGCACAATACCTATAATCGGAGGATTCTTAGCTTTTATTACATATGGGTTTATGGGCTACTTAGGTATAAGAGTAGCATTAAAGAGTAAAGATGACTTATTTAACTTAGGAAAGTTAAGCAAAATTTCAGGATCTATGAAAGATAAAGGATCTAAGAAGGAAATAAACAGGGTTATACCACCTAAAGTATTAGATACGAGTGTAATAATAGATGGTAGAATAGCAGACATATGCAAAACTGGATTCGTTGAAGGTAAATTAGTTATACCTGAATTCGTTTTAGATGAATTAAGACATATAGCGGACTCTTCAGATGACTTAAAAAGAGTTAGAGGAAGAAGAGGATTAGATATACTTAATATAATAAAAGAAGAACTACAAATAGAAGTTGAAATTACTAAAACTGATTTTGACGATATAGCTGAAGTAGACAGTAAGCTTTTAAAGCTAGCTAAGACTCTAAATGGTAAGGTTGTAACTAACGATTACAATTTAAACAAAGTAGCACAAGTTCAAGGTGTTGAGGTATTAAACATAAATGAACTAGCTAATGCTGTTAAGCCAGTAGCAATACCAGGAGAAGCTATGGTGGTTCAAGTAGTAAAAGAAGGTAAAGAACATAGTCAAGGTATAGCATACCTAGATGATGGTACTATGATAGTTGTAGATGGAGGTAAAAAATACATGGGACAAACTATAAGTGTTTTAGTTACATCTGTATTACAAACTCCAGCTGGAAGAATGATATTTGGAAAACCTAAAGTTTAAATTTTAAAAGTCTTCGTATTTTCGAAGGCTTTTTTGATATAATTTATTAGATAAAGTAGTTAATATATAAGTGTTAATTGTATATAAAGAGGTGATTAAATGAATGGCGTTATTATAGTAGCAGCTGGTAGTGGAAGTAGAATGAAAATGGGGATAAATAAACAATTTATAAAGCTTAATAACAAAGAAATAATAGCATATACAATAGAAAAGTTTTATAAAAATGATGATATACAAGATATTGTTGTAGTTATAAAAAAAGAAGAAGAAGAATTCTTTAAGGAAGAAATTATAGAAAAGTATAATTTACATAACATAAAGATCGCCTTTGGTGGGAAGGAAAGACAAGACTCTGTATATAATGGACTTAAAAGTTTAAATAAAGATTGTGATATAGTATTAATACATGATGGGGCAAGACCATTTGTAACAAAAGAAATTATAAGAAAATCAATAGATGAAGCCAAAGAAAATAATGCAGTAGTTGTAGGTGTGCCGGTAAAAGATACTATAAAAGTGGTTAATGAAAATAAAGATATAATAGATACACCGAATAGAAGTACTTTGTGGTCAGTTCATACACCACAGACATTTAAATACGATATATTATTAAAATCATATGAAGATGCATTTAAAAATAATTTCTACGGAACAGATGATGCAATGCTAGTAGAGAAAATAGGATATAAGGTTAAAATGATAGAAGGTTCATATAATAACATTAAGATAACAACACAAGAAGATTTAAGTATAGGATCACAAATATTAAAAGATCAAATTTAACGGAGGCTATATAATGAGAGTAGGATTAGGATATGATGTTCATAAATTAGTTGAAGGTAGAAAACTTATAATGGGTGGAGTTAATGTTCCACATGAAACAGGATTATTAGGACATTCAGATGCAGATGTTTTAGTTCATGCAATAATGGATTCTATGTTAGGAGCATTAGCATTAGGAGATATAGGTAAGCATTTCCCTGATACAGATGAAAGATATAAAGGAGCAGATAGTATAGAATTACTTAGACATGTAAATAATCTAATAATAGAAAAGGGATATACTATAGGTAACATAGATGCTACAATAATAGCGCAAGCGCCAAAAATGGCACCACATATTCAAAGTATGAGAGAGAATATAGCTAATGCTTTAAATACTAACTTAGACAGAATAAATGTAAAAGCAACAACAGAAGAAGGACTTGGTTTTACAGGTACAAAGCAAGGTATAGCATCACAAAGTATTTGTTTATTAGTTAAAGTTGACAACTAATATGAAATAATATAATATTATCTCATAAGTATGGAAAAATAAAATTAATAATTAATTATTCCTTAAAATGTGCAACAATAAATGAATACAATAATATTATTATTAATAACAACATACAATAAATAAAAAACATAAATCAAAGCTATAATAAAGAAATAGTAAAAGACTAGAGTCTTCACAGAGAGGGAACATTTGGTGAAAGTTCCTAAGATATAATCTTTGAACCAATCTTTTAGCATAAAGGTGGTAACAAACCTTTACGGTAGGGACCGTTATATCCCCTAAAGAGGGCTAATGGCTAATTAGAGTGGTACCGCGGAAATTCAACCTTCCGTCTCTATACATATGTATAGAGACGGAAGGTTTTTTTTAATATTAAGACTTTCAAAATATAAAACAGGAGGAAATAACTATGAAAATGTCAAAAATGTTTATGCCAACATTAAGAGAAGTTCCAGCTGATGCAGAAATAACAAGTCATCAATTAATGATGAGAGCTGGTATGATAAGAAAGATGGCATCAGGAGTATATAATCAATTACCAATGGGTATAAGAGTTTTCAAAAAAATAGAAAACATAGTAAGAGAGGAATTAGAGAAAAAAGGATGCCAAGAAATACTATGTTCAGGATTAATACCATCTGAGTTATGGAAAGAGTCTGGAAGATGGGACGTAATGGGTGCAGAAATGATGAGAGTGAAAGATAGAAATGATAGAGATTTCTGCCTTGGACCAACTCATGAAGAAGTGTTCACAGATTTAATAAGACAAGAAATAACTTCTTACAAGCAATTACCACTTAACTTATATCAAATACAAGTTAAATATAGAGATGAGAGAAGACCTAGATTTGGGGTTATGAGAACTAGAACTTTCACTATGAAAGATGCATATAGTTTTGATATAGATGAAGCAGGATTAGATAAATCATACCAAGATATGTATGATGCTTATACAAATATATTCGCTAGATGTGGATTAGATAATAGTCCAGTTCAAGCAGATACAGGAGCAATAGGTGGATCTGTTTCAGCAGAATTCATGGTTAAATCAGAAGTAGGAGAAGATGAAATAGTATTCTGTAGTGGATGTGACTATGCAGCAAATATGGAAAAAGCTGTTTCAGTAAATACTTCTTTAGATAAAGAAGAAATGAAAGAATTAACAGAAATACACACTCCAAATGTTCACACAATAGAAGATTTAGAAAAATTCTTCAACTTACCAGCAAATAGATTTGCTAAGACTTTAGTATATGAAGTAGATGGAAAGACTGTTGTGGTTGTAGTAAGAGGAGATAGAGAAGTTAATGAAACTAAGGTTGCTAATGCTATAGGTGGAGCAGTAGAGTTTGAACTTGCTAGAGAAGAAGTTGTAAGAGCTGTAACTAAAGCAGGTATAGGATTTGCTGGACCAATAGGTGTTGAAGCTGACTATGTATTTATAGATAATGAAGTAGCTGAACAAAATAATTTAGTTATAGGTGCTAATAAAGATGAATACCACATACAAAATGCTAACTATGGAAGAGATTTCGAAGGTACAGTTGGAGATTTCAGAAATGTTACTGAAGGAGATAAATGTACTAAATGTGGTTCTGAATTAGAAATAGCTAGAGGGGTAGAAGTTGGTCATATATTCAAGTTAGGAACTAAGTACTCAGAAACTATGGGAGCTAACTATATAGATAAAGATGGAAAATCTAAGCCAATAGTAATGGGATGCTATGGTATAGGTATAGAAAGAACTGCTGCTGCTATAATAGAGCAACATCATGATGAAAATGGTATAATATGGCCATTATCAATAGCTCCATATCATGTAGTAGTTGTACCAGTGAATATCAAAAAAGCAGAGCAAATGGAAGCTGCTGAAAAGATATACAATGAGTTACAATCTATGGGTGTAGAAGTATTATTAGATGATAGGGACGAAAGAGTTGGAGTTAAGTTCAAGGATAGCGAATTAGTAGGTATACCAATGAGAATCACAGTTGGTAAAGATATAACTGACGGTAAAGTTGAATTTAAATTAAGAGATGCCCAAGATAAAGAATTAATAAGCTTAGATGAAATAAAATCTAAAATAGAAGCTGAGTTTGTTAAGAATAACGTTAAGTTAGGATAGTATAGATAATAAATAGTATATATAATTCACTAAACTATCAACAAAAAATGGTTAATATGTGGATATATATACTATTTTAATTGTGTAGAAAATCATATTATCCACAAAATTTTAATATAAAATAAGAGCTTAAAATAAGATAAATTTAAATTTTTTTAAGTTAGTACTTATAAAATAGATTTATAGGTGTATACTTGTAGGTATAAAAATATAATAATATCGCGATTTTAACATAGATTTGGGTAAAATAACATTACAATATATGTGTTATTCTGATATTATAAATTTATACATAACAACTATTAGAGGAGGCTATTCAAATGAATGTAAGAGTAAGATTTGCTCCAAGTCCAACTGGATTTGTACACATAGGTAGTTTAAGAACTGCTTTATATAACTACTTATTTGCAAAGAGAATGGGTGGAGAGTACATATTAAGAGTAGAAGACACAGACCAAACTAGATTAGTAGATGGTGCAATAGAAAATATGCTTAATGCTATGAGTTGGGCTGGAGTTAATCATAGCGAAGGTGTTATGATAGATGAAAATGGAAACATAACTCAAGTAGGTGAAAATGGGCCATATATACAATCTGAAAGATTAGATATATATAAAGATTATATAAAACAATTATTAGATAATGGACAAGCATACTACTGTTTCTGTACAAAAGAAAGATTAGACGAAGTAAGAGAAAAGCAAAAAGAAGCTGGAGAAACTCCAAGATATGATGGTCACTGTAGAGATCTTTCTAAAGAAGAAGTTGAAGCTAAGATAGCAGCAGGAGAACCTTACGTTATAAGATTAAAATTACCTGAAAATCATGTTATAAAATTCACTGACTTAGTTAGAGGTGAAACAGAATTTAACACTAATGATTTAGATGACCAAGTTTTAATAAAGACTGATGGATTCCCAACTTACCACTTTGCAGTTGTAGTTGATGACCACTTAATGAAAATAACTCATGTTATAAGAGGAGAAGAATGGGTTTCTTCAACTCCAAAGCATGTTTACTTATATGAAGCATTTGGATGGGAAGCACCAACATTTGTACATTTACCAAATATACTTAACAAAGAAAAGAAAAAGTTAAGTAAGAGACATGGTGATGTTGCAGTTGAAGACTTCAAGAAAAAAGGATATTTACCACAAGGATTAGTTAATTATGTTGCATTAGTTGGTTGGTCTCCAGAAGATAACCAAGAAATATTCACTATGGAAGAATTAGAGAAAGCTTTCTCTGTAGAAAGAGTATCTAAGAGTGGTGGAGTATTTGATACAGAAAAACTAAACTGGGTTAACCAACATTATATAAAGGAAGCAGATGATAGCTACTTAACAGACTTAGCTATACCTTTCTTAGTTGAAGCTGGTCTTATAACAGAAGAAGAAGCTACTACTAAGTATGATTTTATAAAAGGAATGGTATCAGTTGTTAAAGAAAAATTACAATATGTAAAAGAAATAACTGAACATGCTAATATATTCTTCTCAAATGAAGTTAAATTAGAAACTGAAGAATGTAGAGAATTCTTAAACTTAGAACATATACCAACTTTAATAGATGCATTACAAACTAAGATAGAAAATGCAGAAGTTGTAGATGAAGCATTTGTAAAAGCTATGTTTAAAGAAATACAAAAAGAACACGGTATAAAAGGTAAAAACTTATTCATGGGTTCTAGAGTAATATTAACAGGACAAATGCATGGACCAGATTTACCAAAGACTATGGAAGTTCTAGGAAAAGAAAATTGTTTAGAGAGAATAGCATACGTTAAAAACAACATATTATAAATATGAAAAGAGCTCACCTAGTTAGGTGAGTTTTTTTATTAATTTCAACATAGATTATATAAATAGCATTAAATAATAATTATATTTATTTTAAAATTTTACTAAATATATTATATTCAAAAAATGTAGCATATCTAGGAGTTTTATATATAATAAGAGAAATAAACAAAATAGAAAGAAAGAAATATATGTTAATTTTTAGTACTATGAAGAGTAAAAAATTATTTGTGTAGTATTTTGATGAAAAGATTTATGGGTATAACTAAAGGGATTATTTAAAACAAAGTTAATATATAAAAAGCATAAGAAAATAAATTATTTGAAAAGTTATTTTTAAAATACAATATAGTTTTACTTTATACCAGGGAGGGTAACTATGTATAGTAATAATAAAGATGATATAAAAAAAGAATTGAAAAGTTTATGTGCAGATTATGTTAACATACTAGAGAAGTTAAAAAAAGAAAAAATTATAAGTGAAGAAACTTATAATACTTGTTCCTTAAAAAAAATTTCATTTTTAGAAGAATAAACCTATAATTTTTTTGCAATCAGATTTTTTTAAAATCATAAGGACATAATAGTAGTACTATTAATTGTAAAGAATTTAAACTATAATATAATATATAGATAGTTAAGAAATAATATAACAATCAGTGAGGTGATAAGAGTGAAGTTATACAATACATTAACAAGAACAAAAGAAGAATTTGTTCCATTAGAAGAAGGAAAGGTAAAAATGTATGTGTGTGGACCTACAGTTTACAACTATATACATATAGGTAATGCTAGACCTTTCATAATGTTTGATACACTTAGAAGATATTTAGAATATAGAGGTTTTGATGTAACTTACGTTCAAAACTTTACAGATGTAGATGATAAAATAATAAAAAGAGGTCATGAAGAAAACATAGCACCAGAAGAAGTGGCTAATAAATACATAAATGAGTATTTTGTTGATGCTGATGGATTAGGAATAAAAAGAGCAGATGTTCATCCTAGAGTAACAGATAACATACAACAAATAATAGATTTTGTTAAGGAATTAGAAGAAAAAGGATATGCTTATGAATCTAACGGAGATGTATACTTTGACACTAAAAAATTTGAAGGATACGGAAAACTTTCTAAACAAAATCAAGACGATTTAGAAGCTGGAGCAAGAATAGAAGTTAATAGTCAAAAGAGACATCCAATGGATTTCGTTCTTTGGAAAGCAAAAAAAGAAGGAGAACCAGGATGGGAAAGTCCATGGGGAGAAGGTAGACCAGGATGGCATATAGAATGTTCAGTTATGTCTAAGAGATACTTAGGTGAAACTATAGATATACATGCTGGAGGTCAAGATTTAACATTCCCTCACCATGAAAATGAAATAGCTCAAAGTGAAGCTAGAAGTGGAAAAACTTTCTCTAATTATTGGGTACACAATGGATACATAAACATAAACAATGAAAAAATGAGTAAATCTCTAGGAAACTTCTTTACAGTAAGAGAGATATCTGAAAAATATGATTTAGAAATAGTAAGATTCTTCATGTTATCTGCACATTACAGAAATCCAGTTAACTTCAGTGATGAAATGTTAGCACAAGCTAAAGCAGGGCTTGAAAGACTTTACAATGCTAAAGAAAAATTAGAATTCACAATAGAAAACTTAAAAGAAAGTTCTTTAACTGAAGGAGAAAAAGATTTAGTATCTGAATTAAATAGTTACAGAGAAAAGTTTATAAACGCTATGGAAGATGACTTAAATACAGCAGATGCAATAAGTGCTATATTTGAATTATCTAAGTTTATAAACACTAATGTAAATGAAAATTCTTCTTTAGAATTTGCTAAATTATGTCTAGATGAATTTAATGAATTAACTTCTGTATTAAATATAGTTAATAAGAAAAATGATGATATATTAGATGAAGAAATAGAAAATCTTATACAAAAAAGAGTAGATGCTAAGAAAAATAAAGATTATAAATTAGCAGATGATATAAGACAAGAGTTATTAGAAAAAGGCATAATACTAGAAGATACTAGACAAGGAACTAAGTGGAAGAGAGCATAATTATGAATAGAACGGAATTAATAACAATGTCTCCATTAGTATTAGCCTATATAGGTGATACAATATATGAGTCATATATAAGAGAGTATCTAATAAGAAAGAACATCAACAAAAAGGTCAATGACCTTCACAAGTCAGCTATAAAGTATGTTAATGCTAAGGCACAGGCGACAGTAATGCATGAAATAGAAGATGAGTTAAGTGAAGATGAATTAAGAATCTACAAAAGAGGTAGAAATCAAAAATCTCATACTTCTCCTAAAAATGCAGATATTATAGACTATAAATGTGCAACTGGGTTCGAAGCTTTAGTGGGATATCTACATTTAGGCGGAGAGAAAGATAGGCTTGACTACATAGTTGAAAAAGGCATAAATATCATAGAAAAAAATATGTAAAGGTATTGTTAAAAACAATACCTTTTTATATACGAGTATATATACTTTTTTATGATAGACAAAATAAATAAAAAAATATAATTTTAATATTGTATAATAAAAAATATGAATATTTTAAGGAAGAGGTTTTAGAGATGAAAGTAAAATTATTAGCACATACACCAGAACCAGAAAAGGTAATATCAATGGCTGCAAAACTATGTTATTCAGCAGTAGGGGTGGATCAAATAGAAGAAAATCTAACAGATGAATCGGTAGATAGATTTCTAAATATGTTAATAAATATAGGGCATGAATCTCCATTAGAGCATGTATCATTTACATTTGCAGTTGAAGGAATATCAAGAGCTTGTTCTCACCAATTAGTTAGACATCGTATAGCAAGCTATTCACAACAAAGTCAAAGGTATGTAAAGTTAGATCAATTTGAGTATATAGTACCACCAGAGATAGAAGCAGTAAAAGAAGCTAAAGAAGTATTTATACAAGCTATGGAAGAAGATCAAAAATCATATGATAAATTAGTGGATATATTATTTGATAAACATTATAATAATATGATAAAAGATGGAAAAAATGAAAAAGAAGCTAAAAGACAAGCTGAAAAGAAAGCAATAGAAGATGCTAGATATGTATTTCCTAATGCATGTGAAACAAAAGTAGTATTTACTATGAATACAAGAAGTTTATATAATTTCTTAAATCATAGATGCTGTGAGAGGGCACAATGGGAAATAAGAGAGCTATCAATAGAAATGCTAAGACAATTAAAGCAAGTAGCTCCAATCTTATTTAAAAATATAGGACCTAAATGTGTAAAAGGACCTTGCCCAGAAGGTAACATGACATGTGGGAATATAGTTCAGATAAGAGACAAGTTTAAAAATTTATAGGCGGTGAAAGAATTGGCAAGTATAGAAGGTAGAAATCCTGTAATAGAAGCAATAAAAAATGGTAGAGAAATAGATAAGATAATGGTATCTAACTCTGCAAAAGAAGGATCAATAAAAAAAATAATAGCAATGGCTAAAGAAAAGAACATAATAGTTCAATATGTTGATAAGCATAAATTAGATGAAATTAGTACAAGTCACTCTCATCAAGGTGTAATAGCTCAAGTAAGTGAACTTAAGTATTGGGAATTAGATGATTTAATAGATAGTGTTAAAGAAAAAGGAGAAGATCCATTTTTTATAATACTAGATGAAATAACAGACCCTCACAATTTAGGTTCAATAATTAGAACAGCAGATGCAGTTGGAGCTCATGGGGTTATAATACCAAAAAGAAGATCAGTTCACGTTACCCCAGTAGTTGCTAAAGCATCAGCAGGAGCTGTAGAATATGTACCTATATGTAAGGTAACTAATATAGTTAATACGATAAAGAGACTAAAAGAAGAAGGACTATGGATAGCAGCAGCTGATATGGATGGACAAGTATTTTATGAGCAAAACCTTACAGGTTCAATAGGTCTTGTAATAGGAAGTGAAGGTTTTGGTATATCTAGATTAGTTAAACAAAACTGCGACTTCACTATAAAAATGCCTATGATAGGTAATGTTACATCGCTAAATGCATCTGTAGCAGGTGGAATACTTCTTTATGAGATATTTAAACAAAGATCAGGTGTAAAATAAATTGAGAAGAAATGTAAAAAGTTATCTAATAATAGATGGTTACAATATAATAAACGCATGGGATGAATTAAAGGACATTGCTCAAACAAGTCTAGAAAGTGCTAGGGAAAAATTAATAGACATAATAATCGAATATGCTGAATTTACAGGAAGAAAAGCTATAATAGTGTTTGATGCATATAATGTAAAGCATAGTAGAGAAACTGTAGAAGACAGGAAATATATAACTGTGGTATACACTAGAGAGCATCAAACTGCAGATAGCTACATAGAAAAATTTATAAGTACTCTTTCCAGATACGACGATATAAAAGTTGCTACAAATGATTATGCAGAACAGCAAATTATTTTAGGAAAAGGAGCAACAAGAATATCTGCCAGAGAGTTAAAGTTAGACTTAGACAAAGCTAAGTCGAATATAAGGGAAAAAAACAGTAGTAACCAAAAAAAGATACAGCGAAATTGGTTAGAAGAAAGATTAGATAAAGAGACATTGTCGAAACTTGAGAACATTCGTAGAATGCATTGAAATTACTAAAATTATTCGCTTATAATATAGCTATGAAAATGTTTTATTGGGGGAGATTTACATGTTCGTAGCTAATGACGAAAAATATGGGTTAATAGATAATTCGCAACAAGATGAGTATGAAATAGTATTAAAAGCGAGTAAGGGGGATACAATAGCATTAGAATATATTATAAAAAAATATAAAAATTTCGTTAAAGCAAAAGCGAAATCATATTTTTTAATAGGGGCAGACAAAGAAGATATAATACAAGAAGGTATGATAGGTTTATACAAAGCAGTTAGAGATTTTGATGCTACTAAAACAAATTCTTTTAGAGGATTTGCTGAAATATGCATAACTAGACAAATAATAACTGCTATAAAAACAGCAACTAGGCAAAAACATATACCGTTAAATTCCTACATATCATTAAATAAACCGATATATGATGAGGAGTCTGATAGAACTCTTTTAGATATAATAGCAACAAGCATAGTTAGTGATCCAGAAGAGCTTATAATAAGTAAAGAGGAGCTAAAACACATTCAAAGTAAGATGGATGAGCTTTTAAGTGATCTAGAACAAGAAGTATTAGAACTATACTTAAATGGTAAGTCTTATCAGTATATAGCAGACAAGCTTGGAAGAGATGTAAAATCAATAGATAATGCTCTTCAAAGAGTCAAGAGAAAATTAGAAAAACATCTTGAAAACAGGAATAATTAATAGTAAAATACTTATCATAAGCTTAATGTAAGCTATAACTAATAATATAAAAACAGGAGGTATTTCAAAATGGCTAAAGCTAAATTTGAAAGAAATAAACCACATGTTAATATAGGAACTATAGGTCACGTTGACCACGGTAAAACTACATTAACAGCTGCAATAACAAAAACTTTATTCGATAGATATCAATTAGGAGAAGCAGTAGATTTCGCTAACATAGATAAAGCTCCAGAAGAAAGAGAAAGAGGAATCACAATATCAACTGCTCACGTTGAATACGAAACTCCAAACAGACACTACGCACACGTTGACTGTCCAGGACATGCTGACTACGTTAAGAACATGATAACAGGAGCAGCTCAAATGGATGGTGCTATATTAGTTTGTTCAGCAACTGATGGACCAATGCCTCAAACAAGAGAGCATATATTATTATCAAGACAAGTTGGTGTACCATACATAGTAGTATTCTTAAACAAGTGTGATATGGTAGACGACGAAGAATTATTAGAATTAGTTGAAATGGAAGTTAGAGACTTATTAAATGAGTACGAATTCCCAGGAGATGACACTCCAATAGTAAGAGGATCTGCTTTAATGGCATTACAAGATTCTTCTTCAGAGTGGGGAGACAAAATAGTTGAATTATTCGAGCAAATAGACGAATATATACCAGCTCCAGAAAGAGATGTTGATAAAGACTTCTTAATGCCAGTAGAAGACGTATTCTCTATAACAGGTAGAGGAACAGTTGCTACAGGTAGAGTTGAAAGAGGAGTATTAAAGGTTCAAGACGAAGTTGAAATAGTAGGACTTGCTGACGAGCCAAGAAAAGTTGTAGTAACAGGAGTAGAAATGTTCAGAAAGTTATTAGACCAAGCACAAGCTGGAGATAACATAGGAGCATTAATAAGAGGTGTACAAAGAAATGAAATAGAAAGAGGACAAGTTATGGCTAAGCCAGGAACAGTTAAGCCTCACACTAAGTTCAATGCAGAAGTATACGTTCTTAAAAAAGAAGAAGGTGGAAGACATACTCCATTCTTCGATGGATACAGACCACAATTCTACTTCAGAACAACTGACGTAACAGGAACTTGTAAGTTACCAGAAGGTACAGAAATGGTTATGCCTGGAGATAACATACAAATGACTATAGAGTTAATAAACTCAATAGCAATAGAAGAAGGATTAAGATTCGCGATAAGAGAAGGTGGAAGAACAGTAGCATCAGGTGTTGTTGCTTCTATAATAGAGTAATCTTTTCTTAGGTGATTAATCTATAGATAAAAGAGGGGTTTTAACCCCCTCTTTTTTTAAAGAGAGAAACCACAAAAACATTGACACCACTATAATTTTGTGATAACTTATACAAGGTAATGATTCAGGAAGGTAATAATACCTCAATAAATAATTAAGGTGTTATATTATTATATATATATTAATTATTATTGCATAAAAAAGTTGGAGGTGTAGCAGATGAGAGTTAAAGTAACTTTAGCATGTACAGAGTGTAATCAAAGAAACTACAACACTACTAAGAACAAGAAAAACAACCCAGACAGAATAGAATTACAAAAATACTGTAGATTCTGTAAGAAGCACACTACTCACAAAGAAACAAAATAGTTTTTTATAAGGAGTGGATTAAATGGCTGCCCAAGCAAATCAAGGCGCAGGAACTAAGAAAAAGAGAACTGGTTTAGTATCTTATATAAAAGAAACAAAACAAGAACTTAGTAGAGTTTCATGGCCAAGTAGGAAAGAATTACTTAAAAATACAGGGGTAGTTTTAACTGTAGTTATTTCATCTACTATATTAGTGTGGGTTTTAGATAGTGTATTATCTGGTGCACTAGGGCTGATACTAAAATAGAAAAGGAGAATCAAAATGTCGGAATTACAAGAAGCAAGATGGTATGTTGCACATACTTATTCAGGACATGAGAATAAGGTTAAAGCTACGATAGAAAAAGCTGTAAAAACTAGAGGTATGGAAGACTACATAAAGCAAGTAGTTGTACCTACTGAAGATGTAGTTGAAACTACTAAAACAGGGAAAGAAAAAACTAGACAACGTAAGATATTTCCAGGTTATGTTCTAGTAAAAATGATAATCACTGATGAATCTTGGTATGTCGTAAGAAATACTAAGGGAGTTACTGGATTTGTTGGACCAGGGTCTAAGCCAGTACCATTAAGTGAAGATGAAGTACTAGCTATGGGCATAGAATTAACTGAACCTAAAATAGGTAACAGCGATATCGACTTAGAAATAGGAGATGCTGTTGAAGTTTCAAACGGGCCATTCGCTGGACAAGTAGGTACAGTTGAAGCGATAGACGTAGAAACTAAAGAAGTTAAAGTGTGCATAGATGCATTTGGAAAGAAGACTCTATTTGTTGTAGAGTCAGATAGTATAGAGAAATTATAATAGTTACTCAAATATAAAAATAAGGAGGTACGAAAAATGGCTAAAAAAGTTATAGGTCAAATAAAATTACAAATACCTGCAGGAAAGGCTACTCCAGCACCACCAGTTGGTCCAGCATTAGGACAACACGGTGTTAACATAATGGGATTCACAAAAGAATTCAATGCTAAGACTGCAGATCAAGCTGGAATGATAATACCAGTTGTTATAACTGTATACCAAGATAGATCATTCTCATTCATAACAAAAACTCCACCAGCTGCAGTATTATTAAAGAAAGCTGCTGGTTTAGATACTGCATCAGGAGAACCAAACAAGAAGAAGGTTGCTACTTTATCTTCAGCTAAGATAAGAGAAATAGCTGAATTAAAGATGCCTGACTTAAACGCTGCTTCAGTAGAATCTGCTATGAGAATGATAGCTGGTACTGCAAGAAGTATGGGAATCGTTGTAGAAGACTAATTTCAAATAAATTAGACACTTCTTTAAGAAGTGGGAGGTTTAAAAACCGAATATAACCACAAGGAGGAAAATAAAAATGGCTAAAAAAGCAAAGAAATATGTAGAAGCATTAAGCAAAGTAGACAGAGCTAAATTCTACGATGCTACAGAAGCTTTAGCATTAGTTAGTGAAATAGCTACTGCTAAGTTCGATGAGACTGTTGAAGCTCATATAAAATTAGGTGTTGACTCAAGACACGCTGATCAACAAGTTAGAGGTGCTGTAGTATTACCTCACGGAACTGGTAAAACTAAGAAAGTTTTAGTTTTCGCTAAAGGTGAAAAAGCTAAGGAAGCTGAACAAGCTGGAGCTGACTTTGTAGGAGCTGAAGAATTAGTTCAAAAAATACAAGGTGAAAACTGGTTTGATTTCGATATAGTTGTTGCTACTCCAGACATGATGGGTGTAGTTGGTAGATTAGGTAGAGTATTAGGACCTAAAGGTTTAATGCCAAACCCTAAATCAGGAACAGTTACATTTGATGTAGCTAAAGCTATAGATGAAATAAAAGCAGGTAAAGTTGAGTACAGATTAGACAAAACTAACATAATACACGTTCCAGTAGGAAAAGTATCATTTGGTGGAGAAAAGTTAGCTGAAAACTTTGCAACTTTAATGGAAGCAATAGTTAAAGCTAAGCCAGCTGCTGCTAAAGGACAATACTTAAGAAGTATAACAGTTGCATCTACTATGGGACCTGGAGTTAAAATAAACCCAGCTAAAATAGCAGAATAATAAAAACTGTTGACATGGCTAAACAAAAATGTTAATATAACATTTGTTGATATAAAAAAGAATAGATTTGCCGTAGACAGTAGGTGCTTAAGGGCTTAATATCCTACCGAGGTTTTAGATAAATTGAAATTACTAAAGCTTTTGTTGTCTACTTTTAGACACGAAAGCTTTTTTAAATGAGATTGCGGCGAATACTAAACCTAATCAGGTGAAGGAGGTGCACATCTAGATGAGAAAAGCTATAGAACTTAAATCACAAGTTGTGGCTGAAATAGTTGAAAAATTAGAAAAGTCATCTGCTGCTGTTGTTGTTGATTACAAAGGATTAACAGTTGAAGAGGTTACTGAACTAAGAAAGAAAATGAGAGAAGCTGGTGTTGAATACAAAGTATACAAAAACACTTTAGTTAGAAAAGCTGCTAAAGAAGTTGGTATAGAACAATTCAACGATGAATTATTAGTTGGAACTAATGCAATAGCTTTCGGATACGAAGACCCTGTTGCTCCAGCTAGAATATTAAAAGAATTCATGGATTCTCATCCAAAAATGCAATTAAAGATGGGTATAGTAGAAGGAGAATTCTACAACGAGTCTCAAATAGTTGAGTTCGCTAACATACCATCAAGAGAAGTTCTTCTTGCAAAATTACTTGGAAGCTTAAAAGCTCCAATGTCAAACTTCGCATACTTATTAGATGCAATGATAAAGAAACAAGAAGGTCAAGAAGCTTAATAAACATTAACCAAGAAAAAATTGGATTGGTTATATAATTAATTAAAAATTAACGAAAATAATTCGGAGGTGCTAAAAATGACAATAGAACAAATATTAGAAGCTATAGAAAATATGAAAGTTTTAGAATTAAATGAATTAGTTAAAGCTGCTGAAGAAAAATTCGGTGTATCTGCTTCAGCTCCAGTTATGATGGCTGGTGCAGTTGCTGGTGGAGCTGCTGAAGAAAAGACAGAATTCGACGTAGTATTAGCTAACGCTGGTTCTTCAAAAGTTGGAGTTATAAAAGCTGTTAGAGAAATAACTGGATTAGGATTAAAAGAAGCTAAGGAATTAGTTGACAACGCTCCTAAGACATTAAAAGAAGGAGTTTCTAAAGAAGAAGCTGACCAAATGAAAGAAAAATTAGAAGCTGCTGGAGCTTCAGTAGAAGTTAAGTAGTTTTCTTTTAAGAGGTGTCCTGTTTGGGGCACCTTTTTTGTTTTCTAAAAAAATATGTAAAAAATGAGAATTTTAGTTTAATATTTTGCGCATAATAAATAATGCATATTTTGTAGGATAAATTAAATGTAAAGAATAGAATAATATACATATTGAAAAATGCTTGACATTATGATAAAATTATTAGATGCGTTAGAATAAACTATGGTTTTATTTTTTATTATTGAGAGGTGAAAAGTGAATGCCACATCCTGTCACGATAGGTAAAAGAACTAGAATGAGCTTTTCTAAGATAAAAGAAATAGCTGATGTGCCAAATCTTATAGAATTACAAGTTGATTCTTATAAGTGGTTTATCGAAGATGGATTAAAAGAAGTTTTCGAAGACATATCTCCAATAGAAGATTACACAGGTAATCTTATATTAGAATTTGTTGATTACTCTTTAGACGATAAGCCTAAGTATGACATAGAAGAATGTAAAGATAGAGATGCCACATACTGTGCACCTCTAAAAGTTAAGGTTAGACTTATAAATAAGGAAACTGGGGAAATAAAAGAGCAAGAAGTATTTATGGGAGATTTCCCTTTAATGACAGAAAAAGGAACTTTCATAATAAATGGTGCTGAGAGAGTTATAGTAAGTCAGTTAGTTAGATCTCCTGGCGTTTACTATGCTTTAGAGAGAGATAAAACAGGTAAGAAGTTAATATCATCTACTGTAATCCCTAACAGAGGAGCATGGTTAGAATACGAAACAGATTCTAATGATGTAATATCTGTAAGAGTTGACAGAACTAGAAAGCAACCAGTAACAGTATTATTAAGAGCTCTAGGAATAGGTACGGATGCAGAAATAATCGAACTTCTTGGAGAAGATGAGAGATTAGCTGCAACATTAGAAAAAGATAATACTACTTCTGTTGAAGAAGGTTTAATTGAGATATACAAGAAGTTAAGACCGGGTGAACCACCAACAGTAGAAAGTGCATCATCATTATTAAATGCATTATTCTTTGATGCTAAGAGATATGACTTAGCAAAAGTAGGTAGATATAAGTTTAACAAAAAGCTTGCTCTATGCTACAGAATAATGAACAGAGTTTCAGCTGAAGATATAGTTAATCCAGAAACTGGAGAAGTATTTGTAAAAGCTGGAGAAAAAATAAGCTACGAAGTAGCTAAGGATATTCAAAATTCTGGAATAAACGTAGTTAGTTTATTACTAGATGATGAAAAGACTGCTAAGGTTATAGGTAATAACTTTGTTGATATAAAATCACATATAGAATTCAATATAGATGATTTAAATATAAAAGAAAAAGTTCATTACCCAACTTTAAAAGAGATAATGGATGAATATAGTGACGAAGAAGAAATAAAAGAAGCTATAAAATCTAGAATAAAAGAGCTTATACCAAAGCATATACTATTAGATGACATAATAGCATCTATAAACTACCAATTCAACTTATTCCATGAAATAGGTTACATAGATGATATAGATCATTTAGGTAACAGAAGAATAAGATCAGTTGGTGAGTTATTACAAAACCAAGTTAGAATAGGTTTATCTAGAATGGAAAGAGTTATAAAGGAAAGAATGACTGTTCAAGACATGGAAGCAATAACTCCTCAAGCTCTAGTTAACATAAGACCTGTTTCTGCTGCTATAAAAGAATTCTTCGGTAGTTCACAGTTATCTCAGTTCATGGATCAAACTAACCCATTATCTGAGTTAACACACAAGAGAAGATTATCTGCACTAGGACCAGGGGGTCTTTCAAGAGAAAGAGCTGGGTTCGAAGTTCGTGACGTTCATCATTCTCACTACGGAAGAATGTGTCCTATAGAGACACCAGAAGGACCAAACATCGGTCTTATAAACTCATTAGGTACTTATGCTAAGATAAATGAATTTGGTTTCATAGAATCTCCTTATAGAAAAGTAGATAAGGAAAATGGTAGAGTAACTGATGAGATACATTACTTAACAGCTGATGAAGAAGATTTATTCATAAGAGCTCAGGCTAATGAACCATTAGAAGAAGATGGAACATTCATAAATAAGAGATTAGTATGTAGAACTAAAAATGGTGCTGTTGAACTAGTTCCAGTATCAAGAGTTGACTACATGGATATATCTCCAAAGCAAGTTGTTTCTATAGCAACTGCAATGATACCATTCTTAGAAAATGACGATGCCAACCGTGCGCTGATGGGATCGAACATGCAACGTCAAGCAGTACCTCTAGTGAGAAGAGAAGCTCCAATCATAGGTACAGGGGTTGAGTACAGAGCTGCTAAAGACTCTGGAGCAGTTGTTGTTGCTAAGAACTCTGGTATAGCTGATAGAGTTACAGCTGATGAAATAATAATTAAAAGAGAAGATGGAAACAAAGATAGATATAAATTACTTAAGTTTAAGCGTTCAAACCAAGGTACTTGTATAAATCAAACTCCTATAATAAATAAAGGAGATAAGATAGAAAAAGGTGATGTTATAGCTGACGGACCTTCAACAGATCTTGGAGAAGTAGCATTAGGAAGAAACTGCTTCATAGCGTTCATGACTTGGGAAGGTTATAACTACGAAGATGCCATCTTAATAAATGAAAGATTAGTTAAAGAAGATAGATTATCAACAATTCATATAGAAGAATATGAATGTGAAGCTAGAGATACTAAGTTAGGACCTGAAGAAATAACTAGAGATATACCTAACGTTGGAGAAAGTGCTATAAAGAACTTAGACGAAAGAGGTATAATCAGAATAGGTGCTGAAGTAGATTCTGGAGATATATTAGTTGGTAAAGTAACTCCAAAAGGAGAAACTGAGCTTACTGCAGAAGAAAGATTACTTCGTGCTATATTCGGAGAAAAAGCTAGAGAAGTTAGAGATACTTCACTTAAGGTTCCTCATGGAGAATCTGGTATAATAGTTGATGTTAAAGTGTTCACTAGAGAAAATGGTGACGATTTATCTCCAGGTGTTAATGAATTAGTTAGATGTTATATAGCTAAGAAGAGAAAGATAACTGTTGGGGATAAAATGGCCGGACGTCATGGTAATAAAGGGGTTATATCTAGAATCTTACCAGAAGAAGATATGCCATTCATGCCAGACGGAACACCATTAGATATAGTTCTTAACCCACAAGGTATACCATCTCGTATGAACATCGGACAGGTTCTTGAAGTTCATTTAGGTCTTGCTGCTAAGGCTTTAGGATGGCATGTTGCTACATCAGTATTTGATGGTGCAAAAGAGCCAGATATAAGAAAAGCATTAGTTGAAGCTGGATACCCAGAAGATGGAAAGATAACTTTATATGATGGTAGAACAGGTGATACTTTCGATAACCCAATAACAGTTGGATACATGTACATGTTAAAACTACATCACTTAGTTGATGATAAGTTACATGCTAGAAGTACAGGACCATACTCATTAGTAACTCAACAACCACTAGGTGGTAAAGCACAATTCGGTGGACAAAGATTCGGTGAGATGGAGGTTTGGGCTCTAGAAGCATACGGAGCTGCTCATATACTTCAAGAAATACTTACTGTTAAATCTGACGACGTTGTAGGACGTGTTAGAGCATACGAAGCAATCGTAAAAGGTGAAAATATACCTGAACCAGGAATACCAGAATCATTCAAGGTTCTTATAAAAGAACTTCAAAGTTTATGCTTAGATGTAAAGGTATTAACTGATGAAGATCAAGAAATAGAAGTCAGAGAATCACTAGATGTAGAAGAAACTACTGGTGAATTTGAATTAGATATAATAGAAAATGTTAAAGAAATGGAAGATGACCATATAATAGAAGAAATCGAAGAAGAAGATTTCGAGAATGGTGATATGGATAACATTGAATTTGAAGAAGACATAGTTTATGATGAAATAGACTATGATGATACAGAAGACTTTGATGTATAATATTTTTATTAATGTAAATATCAAATAGAAGGGAGAGAACTCCTTGTTTGAATTAAACAATTTTGAGTCGATAAAGATAGCACTAGCTTCTCCAGAGAAAATAAGACAATGGTCTAGAGGAGAAGTAAAAAAGCCTGAAACTATAAACTACCGTACACTAAAACCAGAAAAAGATGGTCTTTTCTGTGAAAGAATATTTGGACCTCAAAAAGACTGGGAATGTCACTGTGGTAAATATAGAAGAGTAAGATACAAAGGTGTAGTTTGTGATAGATGTGGAGTAGAAGTTACTAAAGCTAAAGTAAGAAGAGAAAGAATGGGACATATAGAGCTAGCAGCTCCTATGTCTCATATCTGGTACTTCAAAGGGATACCAAGTAGAATGGGACTTTTACTTGATATGTCTCCTAGATCTTTAGAGAAGATACTATACTTTGCTTCATACGTAGTAGTTGATCCAGGAGAAACTGGATTAAATGCTAAGCAATTATTAACAGAAAAAGAATACAGAACTGCAGTTGATAAGTATGGATACAATACTTTCACAGTAGGTATGGGTGCTGAAGCTGTAAAACAATTATTACAAAATATTGATTTAGAGCAAGAAAGCAAAGAGTTAAGAGCTGACCTTAAGGACAGCACTGGACAAAAGAGAGTTAGAACTATAAGAAGATTAGAAGTTGTGGAAGCATTCAGAAAGTCAGGAAACAAGCCTGAGTGGATGATATTAGATGCTATTCCAGTAATACCACCAGATTTAAGACCAATGGTACAACTTGATGGTGGAAGATTTGCAACTTCTGACCTAAATGATTTATACAGAAGAGTTATAAATAGAAATAACAGATTAAAGAGATTATTAGAACTTGGAGCTCCTGACATAATCGTTAGAAATGAAAAGAGAATGCTTCAAGAAGCTGTAGATGCTTTAATCGACAATGGTAGAAGAGGTAGACCTGTAACAGGACCTGGTAATAGACCACTTAAGTCTTTATCAGACATGCTAAAAGGTAAGCAAGGACGTTTCCGTCAAAACTTACTTGGTAAGCGTGTTGACTACTCAGGACGTTCAGTTATAGTTGTTGGACCAGAACTTAAATTCTATCAATGTGGTCTTCCAAAGAAAATGGCCCTTGAATTATTCAAGCCATTCGTTATGGATAGATTAGTTAAAGAAGGTTATGCACACAACATAAAGAGTGCAAAAACTATAGTAGAAAAAGTTAAGCCAGAAGTTTGGGATGTTTTAGAAGAAGTTATAAAGAGTCATCCAGTTCTACTTAACCGTGCTCCTACTCTACACAGACTTGGTATACAAGCATTTGAACCTGTATTAGTAGAAGGTAAAGCAATAAAACTACATCCACTAGTATGTACAGCGTACAACGCTGACTTCGACGGTGACCAGATGGCGGTTCACGTTCCTTTATCAGTAGAAGCACAAGCAGAAGCAAGATTCTTAATGCTATCTGTAAACAACATACTTGCACCTAAAGATGGTACACCAATAACTACTCCTTCTCAGGATATGGTTCTAGGTTGTTACTACTTAACAATAGAAGACCAAGGTGGAGAAAAAGGAACAGGTACAATATTTAAAGATTACAATGAAATGTTACTTGCTTATGAGAATAAAGCGGTTGAATTACATTCATTAGTAAAGATGAGAGTTGTACTTGAAGATGGAAGAAGTTCTTTAGTTGAAAGTACAGTAGGTAGATTTATATTCAATGAAAATATACCTCAAGACTTAGGATTTGTTGATAGAGAGAAAGATCCATTTGGATTAGAAGTTGATTTCTTAGTTGACAAAAAATCTCTAGGTAAAATAATAGATAAGTGTTTCAGAAGACATGGAAACACTAGAACAGCTATGATGTTAGACCACATAAAATCTTTAGGATTTAAATTCTCTACTAGAGGTGGTATAACAGTTGCCGTTGCAGATATGAAGATACCTGAAGAGAAGAAGGATCATATAGCAGCTGCAGAAGAAAAAGTTGATAAATATGAAAAAGCATATAGAAGAGGTCTTATATCTGACGAAGAAAGATATGAAAGAGTTATAGAAACTTGGACAGAGACTACTGAAAAAGTTACAGATGCTCTTATGTCAGGTCTAGAAAGGCTTAATAATATATTCATAATGGCTCACTCTGGAGCCAGAGGTTCTAAGAACCAGATAAGACAGTTAGCTGGTATGCGTGGTCTGATGGCCAATGCATCTGGTAAAACAGTTGAAGTTCCAGTTAAATCTAACTTCCGTGAAGGGTTAACAGTAATGGAATACTTCACATCATCACATGGTGCTAGAAAAGGTCTTGCCGATACAGCGCTTCGTACAGCCGATTCAGGTTACTTAACAAGAAGACTTGTTGATGTCAGTCAAGATGTTATAGTAAGAGAAATAGACTGTGGAACTAGTGATGTAACAGAAGTTACTGCAATAAAAGATGGAAACGAAGTAATAGAAGAACTATACGATAGAATTGTTGGAAGATATACTATAGCTCCTATAGTAAATCCTACAACTGGTGAAGTTATAGTTGAAGCTGATGCTATGATACAAGAAGCTGATGCTGATAGAATAGTTGAAGCTGGAATAGAAAAAGTTGAAATAAGAACAGTTCTTAACTGTAAGACAAACCACGGAGTTTGTTCTAAGTGTTATGGTAGAAACCTTGCAACAGGTAAGGAAGTAAACATAGGTGAAGCTGTAGGTATAATAGCTGCTCAATCAATCGGGGAGCCAGGAACACAGCTTACAATGCGTACATTCCATACAGGTGGGGTTGCCGGTGGAGATATAACTCAAGGTCTTCCAAGGGTTGAGGAATTATTCGAAGCCAGAAAACCAAAAGGTTTAGCAGTTATAACAGAAGTTGCTGGTAGAGTTGAAATAGATGAAACTGGTAAGAGAAAAGAAGTAGCTGTAATACCACAAGAAGGAGAAACTCAAGTATATGCAATACCTTACGGATCAAGAATAAGAGTTAAGCAAGGTCAAATGGTTGAAGCAGGAGATCCATTAACTCAAGGTTCTATAAATCCACATGATATAGTAAGAGTACAAGGTATAAGTGGAGTTCAAAACTATATAGTTAAAGAAGTTCAAAGAGTTTATAGAATGCAAGGGGTTGACGTTAACGATAAGCATATAGAAGTTATAGTTAGACAAATGCTATCTAAAGTTAAGGTTGAAGATCCAGGAGATACAGAATTATTACCAGGTGGTTATGAAGATGTATTAACATTCAATAAATGTAATGAAGAAGCTATTGCTAACGGTTTAAGACCAGCAGTTGCTAAGAGAACTTTACTTGGTATAACTAAAGCTTCTCTTGCTACAGAATCATTCTTATCTGCAGCTTCATTCCAAGAAACAACAAGAGTTCTTACTGAAGCAGCTATAAAAGGTAAGGAAGATCACTTAATAGGTCTTAAAGAGAATGTTATAATAGGTAAATTAATACCAGCAGGAACAGGTATGAAGAGATACAAGAACATAGCTGTTGAAAAAATTGAAGAGTAAGCTTGAACTAGCCGATTAATAGCTAGAAAGTAACTTGACAGTAATTATGTCTGGTGATAAAATGTTAAAGTGTGCAATTGAAAGTTATCTAAGAGCTTATGGCTCTTAGAGTTTTCAATTGGACTTTATATAATTAAAGAACTAGCAGCACCAAACTGCAAAGAGCTAAAACCACAGGAATGTGAGTTAATAGACATTTAATTGTGAGTAACGTAAGTTACTATGAATCAATATGCTTTCATATTGATGTAGTTGGCGGTCATTAAGATCGAAAATTTGGAAAAGGAGGTGCAGATGATGCCAACAATTAACCAATTAGTTCGTAAAAGAAGACAAGCAATAGAAAAGAAATCTACTGCTCCAGCATTACAAAAAGGGTACGATTCTTTACACAAGAAATCTACTAACACAAGTTCACCACAAAAAAGAGGAGTTTGTACTTCAGTTAAAACAGTAACTCCTAAGAAACCTAACTCAGCTTTAAGAAAAGTTGCCAGAGTTAGATTAACAAACGGAATAGAAGTTTCTGCTTATATACCAGGTGAAGGACACAACTTACAAGAGCATAGTGTTGTTCTTATAAGAGGAGGAAGAGTAAAAGACCTTCCAGGGGTTAGATACCACATATTAAGAGGTACATTAGATACTGCAGGTGTTGATAAGAGAATGCAAGCAAGATCTAAGTACGGTGCTAAGAGACCTAAAGCTGCAAAGAAATAGTAAAAATTAACAATTGATTATAGTGCGGTGCTTTAAATATATATAGATATTTATGGCATCACGGCATATTATGATGTCGAGTACCTATGATTTAATAATATCAAATAATTAAGGAGGGAAGCAAAATGCCAAGAAAAGGTAATGTTCCAAAGAGAGAAGTATTAGCTGATCCAATGTATGGAAGTAAAGTTGTTACTAAGTTAATAAACAATTTAATGATAGATGGAAAAAAAGGAAAAGCTCAAACAATAGTATATGATGCTTTTGCTTTAGTAGCTGAAAGAACAGGAGAAGAAGCCATAGAAGTATTCAACAGAGCTATGGATAACATAATGCCTGTTTTAGAAGTTAAAGCTAGAAGAGTTGGTGGAGCTAACTACCAAGTTCCAGTTGAAGTTAGACCAGAAAGAAGACAAACTTTAGGTTTAAGATGGTTAGTAAACTACACTAGAGCTCGTGGAGAAAAAGGAATGGTTGAAAAGTTAGCGAAAGAAATAATGGACGCTGCAAACAACACAGGAGCTTCAGTTAAGAAGAAAGAAGATACTCATAAGATGGCAGAGGCTAATAAAGCATTTGCTCACTACAGATTCTAATAGTAGGATATAAAGATACCTTTTAAGGGATATCGTAAGGAGGAGAACCATGGCTAGAAAGTTTCCTTTAGAAAGAACTAGAAATATAGGAATCATGGCTCATATAGATGCAGGAAAAACTACTACTACAGAAAGAATCCTATTCTATACAGGGCAAACACATAAAATAGGAGAAACTCACGAAGGAGCTTCTCAAATGGACTGGATGGAGCAAGAGAAGGAAAGAGGTATAACAATAACTTCTGCCGCTACTACTGCTGCATGGAGAGACCATAGAATAAACATAATAGATACACCAGGACACGTCGACTTCACAGTTGAGGTTGAAAGATCTCTAAGAGTTCTTGACGGTTCAGTTGCTGTATTCTGTGCTAAAGGTGGGGTTGAACCTCAATCTGAGAACGTATGGAGACAAGCTGATAACTACGGTGTACCTAGAATAGCATTCGTAAATAAAATGGACATCATGGGTGCAGACTTCTTTAACGTTGTATCAATGATGAGAGAAAGATTAAATGCAAATGCTGTACCAATGCAATTACCAATAGGTAAAGAAGATTGGTTAGAAGGTGAAGTTGACTTATTAGAAATGAAAGCTCATATCTATAAAGACGACTTAGGAAAAGAAATAGAAATAACTGAAATACCAGAAGATATGAAAGAATTAGCTCAAGAGTGGAGAGAAAAAATGGTTGAAGCAGTAGCTGAAACTGATGAAGATCTAATGATGAAATATCTTGAAGGTGAAGAGCCAACTATAGAAGAGTTAAAAACTGCTATAAGAAAGGCTACTATAGCTTGTGAAATGAACCCAGTATTCTGTGGATCTGCTTACAAGAACAAAGGTGTTCAGTTATTATTAGATGCAGTTGTTGATTATTTACCAGCTCCAACTGATATAGCTGCTATAAAAGGTATATTAGAAAATGGTGAAGAAGCAGAAAGACACTCATCTGATGAAGAACCATTCTCAGCTTTAGCATTCAAAATAATGACTGACCCATTCGTTGGTAAGTTAGCATTCTTCAGAGTTTACTCTGGAATAATGCAAGGTGGATCATACGTACTAAACTCTACTAAAGGTAAGAGAGAAAGAATAGGACGTATACTACAAATGCATGCTAATACAAGAGAAGAAATAACAGAAGTATACGCAGGAGACATAGCTGCAGCAGTAGGATTAAAAGATACTACTACTGGAGATACTTTATGTGATCCAGCTAATCCAATAATACTTGAATCTATGGAATTCCCTGAGCCAGTTATATCTGTTGCTATAGAGCCTAAGTCTAAAGCAGCTCAAGAAAAGATGGGTATAGCTCTTCAAAAATTAGCTGAAGAGGATCCAACTTTCAGAGTTAAGACTGATGAAGAAACAGGACAAACTATAATATCTGGTATGGGTGAATTACACTTAGAGATAATAGTTGATAGATTATTAAGAGAATTCAAAGTTGAAGCTAACGTTGGTGCTCCACAAGTTGCTTACAGAGAAACTATAACTCAACCAGTAGATGTTGAATACAAGTACTCTAAGCAATCAGGAGGTAGAGGACAATACGGACACGTTAAGATCAGAGTTAATCCTCAAGAGCCAGGTGCTGGTTACAAGTTTGAAAACAAAACTGTTGGTGGATCTGTTCCTAAGGAATATGTTGGACCAACTGATGCAGGTATACAAGGTGCAATGCAATCTGGTATAGTTGCTGGATACCCAGTTGTTGACGTTGCTGTTGAATTATACGATGGTTCTTACCATGAAGTCGATTCATCAGAAATGGCATTCAAGATGGCTGGTTCTATGGCTATGAAGGAAGCTATGAAGAAAGGTAATGCAGTATTACTTGAGCCTTACTTCAAAGTTGAAGTTGTTACTCCAGAAGAGTACATGGGAGATGTTATGGGTGGATTAAACTCTAAGAGAGGTTTAATACAAGGTATGGAAGCTAGATCTGGTGCACAAGTTATAAATGCATTCGTTCCACTTTCAGAAATGTTTGGATACTCTACTGAGTTAAGATCATCTACTCAAGGTCGTGCAACATACACAATGATATTCGACCACTACGAGCAAGTTCCAGCTTCAGTTGCTAAGAAAATAGCTGAAGGAAAATAATAATTTTTTTAAAAATAAGTATAATAAGTAAGACGAGGTTACCTCGTCTTACATAAAATATATATAGGGAGGTATTTCAAAATGGCTAAAGCTAAATTTGAAAGAAATAAGCCGCACGTTAATATAGGAACTATAGGACACGTTGACCACGGTAAAACTACATTAACAGCTGCAATAACAAAAACTTTATTCGATAGATATCAATTAGGAGAAGCAGTAGATTTCGCTAACATAGATAAAGCTCCAGAAGAAAGAGAAAGAGGAATCACAATATCAACTGCTCACGTTGAATACGAAACTCCAAACAGACACTACGCACACGTTGACTGTCCAGGACATGCTGACTACGTTAAGAACATGATAACAGGAGCAGCTCAAATGGATGGTGCTATATTAGTTTGTTCAGCAACTGATGGACCAATGCCTCAAACAAGAGAGCATATATTATTATCAAGACAAGTTGGTGTACCATACATAGTAGTATTCTTAAACAAGTGTGATATGGTAGACGACGAAGAATTATTAGAGTTAGTTGAAATGGAAGTTAGAGACTTATTAAATGAGTACGAATTCCCAGGAGATGACACTCCAATAGTAAGAGGATCTGCTTTAATGGCATTACAAGATTCTTCTTCAGAGTGGGGAGACAAAATAGTTGAATTATTCGAGCAAATAGACGAATATATACCAGCTCCAGAAAGAGATGTTGATAAAGACTTCTTAATGCCAGTAGAAGACGTATTCTCTATAACAGGTAGAGGAACAGTTGCTACAGGTAGAGTTGAAAGAGGAGTATTAAAGGTTCAAGACGAAGTTGAAATAGTAGGACTTGCTGACGAGCCAAGAAAAGTTGTAGTAACAGGAGTAGAAATGTTCAGAAAGTTATTAGACCAAGCACAAGCTGGAGATAACATAGGAGCATTAATAAGAGGTGTACAAAGAAATGAAATAGAAAGAGGACAAGTTATGGCTAAGCCAGGAACAGTTAAGCCTCACACTAAGTTCAATGCAGAAGTATACGTTCTTAAAAAAGAAGAAGGTGGAAGACATACTCCATTCTTCGATGGATACAGACCACAATTCTACTTCAGAACAACTGACGTAACAGGAACTTGTAAGTTACCAGAAGGTACAGAAATGGTTATGCCTGGAGATAACATACAAATGACTATAGAGTTAATAAACTCAATAGCAATAGAAGAAGGATTAAGATTCGC
>NZ_JBDPHA010000014.1:0-22333 GCF_039841805.1 Romboutsia sp. 1001216sp1 | reverse complement strand
GTTATGCCTGGAGATAACATACAAATGACTATAGAGTTAATAAACTCAATAGCAATAGAAGAAGGATTAAGATTCGCAATAAGAGAAGGTGGAAGAACAGTAGCATCAGGTGTTGTTGCTTCTATAATAGAGTAATCTTTTCTTAAGTGATTAATCTATATATAAAGGGGGAGCTTGCTCCCTCTTTTTGATATAAGTAATAAAAATGAAATAAAGTGATAAAATGTTAGTTATATTTATTTGACAATGGAGACAAAATTTTATATACTAAATGAGTGCCTTGGAAAAGGACACAAATCGAGTTTGTTCCTAAGTTTTACATAAAAAAATAAACTTTGTAAAATTATAAAAAAAACTTGAAAAATAGTAAAAAATGATTTAAAATATAATAGTGTGCTTGAGAGATACGAAAATATAAACTAAATCTTAGTTAAGGGCGACCGACTGTCGAGTGAAAAAACACAACACACCCGGAAGTGTGTATCGGCATAAGTCGTGCGTAACTAAAAGATAACGTGCGATAAAGGAGGGAAAATACAATGGCTAAAAATGAACAAATAAGAATAAGATTAAAGTCATATGATCACAAATTATTAGATTTTTCAGCTGCTAAAATAGTTGAAACTGCTAAGAAAGCTGGATCACAAGTTTCAGGACCTGTGCCACTACCAACAGAAAAGCAAGTAGTAACTATATTAAGAGCTGTTCATAAGTACAAAGACTCTAGAGAGCAATTCGAAATAAGAACTCACAAGAGATTAATAGACATAGCTAACCCAACACCTAAGACAGTTGACTCATTAATGAGATTAGACTTACCAGCTGGTGTTGATATAGAAATAAAGTTATAATAGCAACCTAAGATACTTATCCTATAAGGTAACTATCTTAGAATGATTATACAATAGTATAATCCGCTGTAAGATTATAGGAGGTGCTAATATGAAAGGAATATTAGGAAAAAAAGTTGGAATGACTCAAATATTCACTGAAGAAGGTATAGTAGTACCAGTAACAGTGGTTGAGGCAGGACCAGTAGTTGTAACTCAAGTTAAAACAACTGAAAAAGATGGATACAACGCAGTTCAAGTTGGTTTTGAAGATGCTAAAGAAAAATCTTTAAACAAGCCTCAAAAAGGTCATTTAGCTGCTGCTAATGTATTAAAGAAACACTTAAAAGAATTCAGAGTAGAATCTACAGAAGAATACTCAGTTGGACAAGAAATAAAGGCTGATTTATTCGCTGCAGGTGAAAAAATAGATGTAACTGGAACAAGTAAAGGTAAGGGATTCCAAGGTCCTATAAAGAGACATGGACAATCTAGAGGCCCTGAATCTCACGGTTCTAGATACCACAGAAGACCAGGTTCAATGGGAGCATGTTCTTTCCCAGGTAGAGTTTTCAAAAACAAAAAATTAGCTGGACACATGGGTAGCGTTAAAGTTACTATACAAAACTTAGAAGTTGTTAAAGTAGATGCTGATAAGAACCTTATATTAGTTAAGGGTGCTATACCAGGAGCTAAAGGTTCAGTAGTAACTATAAAGGAAGCTGTTAAAGCTTCTAAATAATAACTAACCTAAGAAAGGAGGAAGCACAATGCCAAAATTAAATGTATTAAATATAACTGGACAAAACGTTGGGGAAATAGAATTAGCTGATGCTATATTCAACGTAGAAGTTAACGAACACGTTTTATATGAAGTTGTTAAAAATCAATTAGCAAACAAGAGACAAGGTACTCAATCTGCTAAAACTAGAGCAGAAGTTAGAGGTGGCGGAAGAAAACCTTGGAAACAAAAAGGAACAGGTAGAGCTAGACAAGGTTCTATAAGAGCTGTACAATGGGTTGGCGGAGGAGTTGCTTTTGCACCTAAGCCAAGAGATTACAGATATACTTTACCTAAGAAAGTTAGAAGATTAGCTATGAAATCTGCTTTATCTTCAAAAGTTCAAAATGGTGAAATGATAGTATTAGATGCTTTAACAATGGAAGCTCCTAAGACTAAAGAATTCGCTGCTATATTAAAGAACATAAACGCTGCTAAGAAAGCTTTAGTAGTAACTGCTGAAAACAACGAAAACGTAATAAGATCAGCTAGAAACATAGAAGGTGTTGCAACTGCTACAGTTAACACTATAAATGTTTACGATATATTAAAGTATGATTCATTCATAATAACTACAGACGCTGTTAAAAAAGTGGAGGAGGTGTACGCATAATGACTAATCCACATGATATAATAATAAAGCCAGTTGTTACTGAACAAAGTATGACTGAGATGGTTGGAAAGAAATACACTTTTGTTGTTGCTAAGAGTGCAAACAAAACTGAAATAAAGAAAGCTGTAGAAGCTATATTCGGAGTTAATGTTGAAAAAGTTAACACATTAAACTACGATGGAAAAGTTAAGAGAATGGGTAGATACGAAGGAAGAACTGCAAGCTTCAAGAAAGCAGTAGTTAAATTAGCTGCTGATAGCAAAGAAATAGAATTCTTCCAAGGTATGTAATTTAACCCTAGTAAACGAAGGAGGGAAAACAGATGGCTATAAAAAAGTTTAAACCAACTTCTCCTGCCTTAAGACAAATGACAGTTTTAGTTTCTGATGAGATAACTTGCAATGAACCAGAAAAATCTCTTTTAGTTTCATTAAAGAAGAACTCTGGTAGAAATGCTCACGGTAAAATAACTGTTCGTCACAGAGGTGGAGGAAACAGAAGAAAATATAGAATAATAGATTTCAAAAGAAATAAAGACGGAGTACCTGCAAAGGTTGCTACTGTTGAATACGATCCAAACAGAACAGCTAACATAGCTTTATTACACTATGCAGATGGTGAAAAGAGATATATATTAGCACCTGTTGGAATAAATGTTGGAGATACATTATTATCAGGACCAACAGCTGACATAAAGCCAGGAAATGCATTAGCATTAAAGGACATGCCAGTAGGTACTGTAATACACAATATAGAATTAAAGCCAGGAAAAGGAGCTCAATTAGTAAGATCTGCTGGAGTTTCTGCTCAATTAATGGCTAAAGAAGGAAAGAAAGCTTTATTAAGATTACCATCAGGAGAAATGAGATTCGTTTCTATAGAGTGTAAAGCTACTATAGGACAAGTTGGTAACATAGAACACGGTAACGTTGTTATAGGTAAAGCAGGTAGAAAGAGACATATGGGTATAAGACCTACAGTTAGAGGTTCTGTAATGAACCCTTGTGACCATCCACACGGTGGTGGGGAAGGTAGAACTTCAATAGGTAGACCTTCACCAGTTACTCCATGGGGTAAACCAGCTCTTGGATACAAAACTAGAAAGAAAAACAAAGCTTCTGATAAGTTAATAGTATCAAGAAGAACTAAGTAATAGATTTACTTTTGCTCGGAAAGGAGGAGTTTAAATGTCAAGATCAACTAAAAAAGGACCTTTCGTACATGCGAGACTTTTAAAGAAAATAGAGGCTATGAACGCTAGTGGAAATAAAGAAGTTATAAAAACTTGGTCAAGAAGTTCAACTATATTCCCTCAAATGGTAGAACATACTATAGCTGTTCATGATGGAAGAAGACATGTACCTGTATTTATAACAGAAGACATGGTTGGACACAAGTTAGGAGAATTCGTTCCTACAAGAACTTTCAAAGGACACAAGGACGACGAAAAATCTAATAAGAGAAAATAATTAATTTTTCGCTAAGGAAGGAGGAATAGCAAATGGAAGCAAAAGCTACTGCTAAATATGTACGTGTATCACCAAGAAAAGCAGGACAAATCTGCAGCCTTGTTAGAGGAAAAAATGTAGACGAAGCGTTAGCAATATTAAAGTTCACTCCAAGAGGAGCAGCTGATATAATAGCTAAGGTTGTTAAGTCTGCTAAGGCAAACGCTGAAAATAACCATGAGATGAACGTTGAAAATTTATACGTTGCATCAATAGTTGCAAACCAAGGACCAACAATGAAGAGATTCATGCCTAGAGCTATGGGACGTGCAACAATGATAAGAAAAAGAACTTCTCACATAGAGGTTGTTCTTAAGGAAAGAAAATAATAAATAGATAGGAGGGAAAGTAATGGGTCAAAAGGTTAATCCACACGGACTAAGAGTCGGTGTTATAAAAGATTGGGACTCAAGATGGTTCGCAGATAAAAAAGAGTTCGGAAATTTATTATTAGAAGACCATAATATACGTAAATTCTTAAAGAATAGATTATATTCTTCAGGAGTTGCGAAGATAGAAATAGAAAGATCAGCAAACAAGGTTAAGATAGACTTACACGTTGCTAAGCCAGGTGTAGTTATAGGAAAAGCTGGTGCTGGTATAGAAGCTTTAAAAGCTGAATTAGAAAAAATGACTAAGAAGACTGTTATAGTTAACATAGTTGAAGTTAGAAACCCAGATAAAGATGCTCAATTAGTGGCAGAAAATATAGCATTAGCTATAGAGAGAAGGGTTGCTTTCAGAAGAGCTATGAAACAAGCTATACAAAGAGCTATGAAGTCTGGAGTTAAAGGTATAAAAGTTTCTGCTTCAGGAAGATTAGGTGGAGCTGAAATGGCTAGAACTGAAGGATACAGTGAAGGAAATGTACCTCTTCAAACATTAAGAGCTGATATAGATTACGGTTTCGCTGAAGCTAACACTACTTACGGGAAAACTGGTATAAAAGTTTGGATATGTAACGGAGAAGTTCTTCCAACTAGAAACGGTGTAAACCCAAGAGAAGATAGAAGAGACAACAGAAGAAACAACAAGAGAAACGATAGAAGAGATAACAGAAGAAACGATAGAAGAGGGAATGATAGAGGAAACAACAGAGGACAAAGACCTCAAGGACAAAGACCTCAAGGATCAAGACCTCAAAGAACTGAAAAGAAAGATAACTAATATTAAAAAGGTTCGAGGAAGGAGGAAATACTCATGTTAATGCCAAAAAGAGTAAAGCGTCGTAGAGTTCATAGAGGAAGTATGGCTGGAAAAGCTCACAAGGGTAACAAAGTTACTTACGGTGAGTTCGGACTAGTTGCTTTAGAAGCTTCTTGGATAACTTCTAACCAAATAGAAGCTGCCAGAATCGCTATGACTAGATCTATAAAAAGAGGGGGAAAAGTTTGGATAAAAATATTCCCACATAAACCAGTAACAAGAAAACCTGCTGAAACTCGTATGGGTGCCGGTAAAGGTTCACCAGAATACTGGGTAGCAGTTGTTAAGCCAGGAAGAGTTATGTTCGAATTAGCAGGTGTTTCTGAAGAAAAAGCTAGAGAAGCAATGAGACTTGCTATGCACAAACTTCCTGTAAAATGTAAGTTTGTAAAGCGTGAAGATTTAGAAGTAAAAGGTGGTGAATAGGATGAAAGCTAAAGAATTAAGAGATTTAACAAGCGAAGAGCTAATGAATAGATTAAATGACTTCAAAAGTGAATTATTTAGCTTAAGATTCCAATTAGCTACTGGTCAATTAGAAAACACAGCAAGAATAAAATTCGTTAAGAAAGATATAGCTAGAGTTAAAACTATACTTGCTGAAAGAAAGTTAAACGAAACTAGAGCTTAATTTGGAAAGGAGGCTTTTTAACCATGGAAAGAGGAAGAAGAAAAGTTAGAATAGGCCGTGTTGTAAGTGACAAAATGGACAAAACAATAGTTGTTGCTGTTGAAGACTTCGTACGTCACCCATTATACAACAAGCCAGTTAAGAGAACTAAAAAATTCAAAGCTCACGATGAACAAAATGTTTGTAGAATCGGAGATAAAGTTAAAATAATGGAAACTAGACCTTTATCAAAGGATAAGAGATTCAGATTAGTTGAAGTTGTTGAAAAAGTTAAGTAGTTTATTGGTAAAGGAGGGATTACGATATGATACAACAAGAAACACGTTTAAGAGTTGCGGATAACTCTGGTGCTAAAGAAATACTATGCATACGTGTACTAGGCGGAAGTAAAAGAAGATATGGTAACATAGGCGACGTAATAGTTGCTACTGTTAAAAGTGCAACACCTGGTGGAGTTGTAAAAAAAGGTAAAGTTGTTAAAGCTGTTATAGTAAGAACTAAGCAAGGCGTGAGACGTAAAGACGGAAGTTATATATCTTTCGACGAAAATGCTGCAGTTATAATAAAAGACGATAAAACTCCAGTAGGAACTCGTATATTCGGGCCTGTTGCTAGAGAGTTAAGAGATAATGACTTTATGAAAATAGTTTCTCTTGCTCCAGAAGTACTATAATAAGGAGGTGCAATAGGACATGATGCGTGTTAAAAAAGGTGACACTGTTGTAGTTATAGCAGGTAAAGATAAGGGTAAAAAAGGTACAGTTACTAAAGTATTCCCTAAGGCTAACAGAGTATTAGTTGAAGGTGTAAACGTAATAACTAAGCACCAAAAACCAACTGCTATAAACCCACAAGGTGGAATAGTAAACAAAGAAGCTTCAATACACATATCTAACGTAATGCCAGTAGATCCTGAAACAGGAAAAGGTACAAGAGTTAGATTTGAAATGAAGGATGGAAAAAAAGTAAGAGTATCAGTAAAGAGCGGAAAAGAAATATAATTTAGCTTGAAAGGAGGGACCTTAAATGGCTTCTAGATTACAAGAAAAATACATGAAAGAAGTTGCTCCTGCTTTAATGGAGAAATTCGGATATAAGAATGTTATGGAAATACCTAAGTTAGAGAAAATAGTTATCAACATGGGTATAGGAGATGCTAGAGAAAATCCAAAAGGATTAGAAAAAGCAGTAGAAGAAATGGAAATGATATCTGGTCAAAAGCCAGTTATAACTAGAGCAAGAAAATCTGTTGCGAACTTCAAATTAAGAGAAGGTATGCCAATAGGTGCAAAAGTTACATTAAGAGCTGACAAAATGTACTACTTCATGGACAAGTTAGTATCTGTATCTTTACCAAGAGTTAGAGACTTCAGAGGAGTTAACGCTAACGCATTCGATGGTAGAGGTAACTACGCTTTAGGTGTTAAAGAACAATTAATATTCCCTGAAATAGAATACGATAAGGTAGACAAAGTAAGAGGAATGGATATAATATTTGTTACTACTGCGAAAACTGACGAAGAAGCACGTGAATTATTAAAATTATTAGGAATGCCATTTTCTAAGTAAGCTTAGAAAAGGCAATTTTCTAAGCTAAGAAAAGAAGGAGGGATTCCAGTGGCTAGAAAAGCGATGGTTGTAAAACAACAAAGAAAACAAAAGTACGCTACTAGAGAATACACTAGATGTACTATATGCGGTAGACCACATTCAGTACTTAGAAAGTTCGGAATATGCCGTATATGCTTTAGAGAATTAGCTTACAAGGGTCAAATACCTGGTGTTAGAAAAGCAAGTTGGTAAAACTTTGATATAAATGGAAGGAGGGTTTCAATATGACAATGACAGATCCAATAGCAGATATGCTTACTCGTATAAGAAATGCTAACGTAGTTAAACATGAGACTGTTGATGTTCCAGCTTCTAATATAAAGAAAGAATTAGCTAGAATACTATTAGAAGAAGGATTCGTTAGAGGATACGATGTAATAGAAGATGGAAAGCAAGGAATAATAAGAATACAATTAAAGTACGGACAAACAGGAGAAAGAGTTATATCAGGATTAAAGAGAATATCTAAGCCTGGTATGAGAGTTTACGCTTCTAAGCACGAAATACCAAGAGTATTAAACGGTTTAGGAATATCAGTAATATCTACTTCTAAAGGAATATTAACTGATAAGCAAGCTAGAAAAGAAAATGTTGGTGGAGAAGTAATCTGCTACGTTTGGTAATATAGACGAAAGATGTAAGGAGGTGCGATTATGTCAAGAATAGGTGTTAAACCAATAACTGTACCAGCAGGTGTTGAAGTTACTATAGCTGAAGGAAACTTAGTTACTGTAAAAGGACCAAAAGGTACATTAAGCAAGCAATTTGATGCTGCTTTAACTATAAAGCAAGAGGAAAATACTATAACTGTTGAAAGACCAACTAACAACAAGCAACACAGAGCACTACACGGGTTAACTAGAACTTTAATAGATAACATGGTAGTAGGTGTTACTAACGGTTTCGAAAAGAAATTAGAATTAGTAGGTGTTGGATACAGAGCTCAAAAGCAAGGAAAGAAATTAGTTATGAGTTTAGGATTCTCTCATCCGGTAGAAATGGAAGATCCAGAAGGAATAACAGTTGAAGTTCCAAACCAAACTGAGTTAACAGTTAAAGGTATAGATAAGCAATTAGTAGGAAACTACGCTGCTAAGATAAGAGACTGGAGAAAGCCAGAGCCATACAAAGGTAAAGGTATAAGATACGCTGGTGAAGTAGTAAGACGTAAAGAAGGTAAAACTGGTAAGAAGTAATAAATACCAAACTTAAACGCTAGAAAGGAGTGAGCCTGGTGATAAAGAAAGCTGATAAAAATGCAAACAGACTTCAAAGACATAAGAGAGTTCGTAGAAAAATAACTGGAACTACTCAAAGACCAAGATTATGTGTATTCAGAAGTTCTAATAACATATACGCTCAAATAATAGATGATACAAACAGAGTTACTTTAGTATCTGCATCTTCATTAGACGCAGACGTTAAAGGAGCTGTTAGTCATACAGGAAATAAAGAAGCAGCTAAAATGGTCGGAGAATTAGTGGCTAAGAAAGCTGTAGAAAAAGGAATCACTGAAGTTGTATTCGACAGAGGTGGATACTTATATCACGGAAGAGTTCAAGTATTAGCAGAAGCTGCTAGAGAAGCTGGACTTAAGTTCTAATAAGAGAAACAAAGGAGGGAAATGCACATGCGTCGTAAGATTATAGATGCCAGACAACTTGACTTAAAAGAAAAAGTTGTTGAAGTTAGACGTGTTACTAAAGTTGTAAAAGGTGGTAGAAACTTCAGATTTGCAGCGTTAGTAGTAGTTGGAGATGAAAACGGACACGTTGGTATAGGTACTGGTAAAGCGATGGAAGTACCAGATGCTATAAAGAAAGCAGTAGAAGATGCTAAGAAGAATCTTATAAATGTACCTATAGTTGGTACAACTATACCTCACGAAGTTCACGGACACTTCGGTGCTGGTAAAATATTAGTAATGCCTGCTAAGCAAGGTACAGGAGTTATAGCTGGGGGACCTGCTAGAGCCGTACTTGAGTTAGCTGGTTTAACAGATGTTAGAGCTAAATCTTTAGGAACTAACAACCCAAGAAACATGGTAAATGCTACAATAGAAGGACTTAAATCTCTTAAGAGAGCTGAAGATATAGCTAAATTAAGAGGTAAAAAAGTTGAGGACCTTCTAGGGTAAGGAGGTAGTAAGAAATGGCTAAATTACAAATAAAATTAGTTAGAAGTATAATAGGAACTACTCCTAACCAAAAGAAAAACGTAGAAGCGTTAGGATTAAGAAAAAGAGAACAAGTAGTTGTTAAAGAAGATAATGCCCAAATAAGAGGGATGATAGCTAAGGTTAGTCACTTAGTAGAAGTAACTGAAATAGCTGAGTAATAAATAGATAAGACGAATAAGGAGGTGCAATCCATGAAGTTACATGAGTTAAAACCTGCTGAAGGTGCAGTAAGAGCTAAGAAAAGATTAGGTAGAGGTACTGCTACTGGACAAGGTAAGACTGCAGGACGTGGACAAAAAGGACAATGGTCTCGTTCAGGTGGTGGAGTTAGAGTTGGATTCGAAGGTGGACAAATGCCACTTGCTAGAAGACTTCCTAAGAGAGGATTCAACAACATATTCAAGAAAGTTTATACAGAAGTTAATGTAGCTGCTTTAAACAGATTCGAAAACGGAACTGAAATAACTGCTGAAGTTTTAAAGGCTGCTAGAGTTATAAGCAAAATAGAAAAAGACGGCATAAAGATCTTAGGTGAAGGAAACTTAGAAAAGGCGTTAACAGTTAAGGCTGCTAAGTTTACTGCTTCAGCTCAAGAAAAAATAGAAAAAGCTGGAGGAAAGGCAGAATTAGTTTAATCTAATCTGCTGCTCTTAGCCGAATAGGCGGGGTGATATCGTGCTGTCAAACTTAAAACAAGCTTGGAAGCTTAAAGATGTAAGAAGAAAAATATTATATACTTTGATGATGATTGTAGTATTTAGGATAGGTGCAGCTATACCTGTTCCTGGAGTTGATACAAGTATTATAAAGGGAATGGTTGACTCAAATGGTCTTCTTTCCCTATATAATCTGTTCACTGGAGGTGCATTTAGTAACTTTACACTATTTGCATTAGGTGTAGGACCATATATCACAGCATCTATCATAATACAACTTCTAACTGTAGGTTTTGAAAGTTTGGAAGAACTTCAAAAGTCTGGTGAAGAAGGAAAGAAAAAGATTAATAAATATACTAAGTACATTGCATTAGCATTAGCTTTTGTTCAAGCTATAGCGATAACGCTAGGTATTGTAAGAGGAGCTTTAAAAAGTGATAATGCATTCTTTATTATAACAGTTATATTGACATTAGTATCAGCAAGTATGCTTCTAATGTGGATAGGGGACAAAATTACTGAAAAAGGATTAGGTAATGGAAGTTCTATTATAATATTTATAGGTATTATCTCAAGAATACCAGTAGATGTTATATCAACTGTAAACTTAGTAAAAAGTGGCAAAATAGCTATATGGGCAGTAGCTCTGTTAGCAGTAGTAATACTTTTAACAATAACTGCAGTCACATATATACAAGAAGCCACAAGAAAAATCCCAGTACAATATGCAAAAAGAGTTGTTGGAAGAAAGATGTATGGAGGACAAAGTTCTCATATACCTATGAAAGTTAATCAATCGGGAGTTATACCAGTAATTTTCGCTAGTTCACTTTTAGCATTCCCTCAAACTTTAGCCATGTTTATGGGTGCAGATGCTCAAGCTTTTGTGCAAACATATTTAAATCCAGTACAATCTCCAGGAGTTTGGATTTATAGAGCGCTTGAAGTTCTGCTGATAGTATTCTTCTCTTATTTCTATACTACTGTATCATTTAATACAGAAGATATAGCAAATAATATGAAAAATAACGGTGGGTTTATACCAGGTATTAGACCAGGACAACCTACAATAGATTATTTAAATAGAATATTATCAAGACTTACTCTAGCTGGAGCTTTATTCTTAGCTTGTATCGTTATGGTATCTGCTATAATAATGTTCTTTATGAAACTTCAAATAACACTAGTAGGTACATCTTTACTAATAGTTGTTGGTGTTGCATTAGAACTTAAGAGACAGTTAGAATCAAATCTGGTTATGAGAACATACCAAGGTTTCTTAAAATAAATTGGAGATGATAGTATGAGAATAATATTACTTGGACCTCCTGGTGCTGGTAAAGGTACTCAGGCAGCAGGTATTGTTGAAAAATACAATATACCTCATATATCAACAGGTGATATATTCAGAAAGAACATAAAAGAAGGAACAGAGCTTGGAAAGAAAGCTAAAGAATATATAGATCAAGGATTATTAGTTCCAGATGAGTTAACTGTAGGTTTAGTTACAGACAGAGTATCTCAAGATGACTGTAAGAATGGATTTATGTTAGATGGATTCCCAAGAAATGTTGCTCAAGCTCAACATTTAGATACGTTCTTAAATAAAACTAATATAGCTTTAGACAAGGTAGTTAATATCGAAGTTGATAAGGAAATATTAGTTGGTAGAGCTGTAGGAAGAAGAATATGTAAATCTTGCGGTGCTACGTATCATGTTAAGTTTAATCCTCCTAAAGTTGAAGGAGTATGTGATGTATGCCAAGGTGAATTATACCAAAGAGCAGATGACACAGAAGAAACTGTATCAAAGAGAATACAAGTTTACTTAGATGAAACTAGACCATTAGTTGACTATTATAGCAAACAAGGTATAATAGCTAACATAGATGGGCAACAATCTATAGATAAGGTATTTGAAGATATAGTAAACGCTTTAGGAAGTGAAAAATAATGATTACATTAAAATCTAAAAAAGAAATAGAACTTATGAGAGAGGCGGGCAAAATTGTCGCTGAAACTCATGAGATATTGAAATCAGCTGTTATTCCGGGAATATCTACACTAGAGTTAGATAAAATAGCTGAAGAGAATATAAGAAAATATAATGCAATTCCATCTTTTAAAGGTTATGGAGGTTTCCCAGGATCTATATGTGCTTCTATAAATGAAGAGGTAGTTCATGGTATACCAAATGCTAACAGAATTTTAAAAGAAGGCGACATTATAAGTTTAGATGTAGGTGCCTATTATAAAGGATATCATTCAGACTCTGCGAAAACTCATGGGGTAGGAATAATATCTGAAGAAGATAGGAAATTAATAGAAGTAACAAAAGAAAGCTTCTATGAAGGTTTAAAATTTGCTAAACTAGGATATAGATTATCTGATATCTCACACGCAGTACAAGCACACGTTGAAAAACATGGTTTTTCAGTAGTTAGAGATTTAGTTGGTCATGGAGTTGGAACTGAACTTCATGAAGATCCTCAAATACCTAACTATGGTCCAGCAGGTAAAGGTCCAAGACTTTTAGAAGGAATGGTCTTAGCTGTAGAGCCAATGGTTAACGCTGGTAAATATCACGTTAAAACATTAGCAGATGACTGGACAATTGTCACAATAGATGGCAAAAAATCAGCTCATTATGAGCATACAATAGCAATCACTGAAGATGAGCCGCTGATATTATCAGCACTTTAATCATAAAGTAGGTGAATAAATGCTATTAAATAAGCTAAGTATAGGTCAAGTTGTAAAAGCTTTATCAGGTAGAGAACAAGGAAGACTATTTTTTATAGTAGAAGTAGTTGACCATGAATATGTTTTAATATCTGATGGTAAGACAAGAAAACTTGGTAAGCCTAAGCTAAAAAAAGTTAAGCACTTAAAGATATATGACTTTATTAGCGAAGAAGCAAAACAAATGATTATATCTAAGCAGAATAATACAGATGCTTTTTTAAGAGCTCAACTTACTAAGTTAGATCAAAGGATTTAACTTATTGAAATGGAGGTTTGGTTAGTTAATGGCCAAAAAAGATGTTATAGAACTAGAAGGTACAGTTACAGAAAACTTACCTAATGCTATGTTTAAAGTAAAATTAGAAAATGGACATGAAGTATTATGTCACTTATCTGGAAAGCTAAGAATGAACTTCATAAGAATCCTTGAAGGTGATAAGGTGAATGTTGAGCTTTCTCCATATGACCTTACAAGAGGAAGAATCACTTGGCGTAAGAAGTAGACTATTTTAATATTAGTCTAAGGAGGGATTAACAATGAAAGTAAGACCATCAGTAAAACCAATATGCGAAAAGTGCAAGGTTATAAAAAGAAAAGGTAAAGTAATGGTTATCTGTGAAAATCCAAAGCACAAGCAAAAGCAAGGATAATAAATTATACTAGTAATTTGTAAAATTTTGTAGTATAATATTTAATTGTGATATTAGCAATTAAACTTTAAAATCGTTGAAATCTGTTTCGGATTTAACATGAATTAACACAAGTTTAGAATCGAAAAAATTAAGTGTAGGAGGTGCGAACTAATGGCAAGAATAGCTGGGGTAGATTTACCTAGAGAAAAAAGAGCGGAAATAGGCTTAACTTATATATACGGTATAGGTAAGGCAACTGCTAACGAAATATTAGCTAAAGCTGACATAGATCCTAACGTAAGAATAAAAGACTTATCAGAAGAGCAAGTTAACGAATTAAGAAAGATAATAGATAATGATTTCTTAGTTGAAGGTGACTTAAGAAGAGAAATCGCTTTAAATATAAAGAGATTAAGAGATATAAAATGTTACAGAGGTATGAGACATGCTAAAGGTCTTCCACTAAGAGGACAAAGAACTAAGACTAACGCTAGAACTAGAAAAGGTCCTAGAAAAACTGTATCTCGTAAGAAGAAGAAGTAATAAATAAAAACTAGATAGGAGGGAAAACAATGGCTAAGCAAAAGAAAGTTACACGTGTAAGAAGAAAAGAGCGTAAAAATATAGAACGTGGGCAAGCTCATATACAATCTACTTTCAACAATACAATAATAACTTTAACTGATGTTCATGGGAACGCTATATCAGCTGCATCTTCAGGACAATTAGGATTCAAAGGATCAAGAAAAGCGACTCCTTTCGCATCTCAAATGGCTGCTGAAACTGCTGCTAAAGCTGCAATGGAACACGGTTTAAAAACTGTTGAAGTATTCGTAAAGGGGCCAGGTTCAGGAAGAGAAGCTGCTATAAGAGCATTACAAGCTACTGGATTAGAAGTAACTATGATAAAGGACGTTACTCCAATCCCTCACAATGGATGTAGACCACCAAAGAGAAGAAGAGTGTAATTATATAAACAAGTAAATTAGGAGGTGTAAAGACATGGCAAGATACACAGGTGCATCATGCAGACAATGTCGTAGAGAAGGAATGAAATTATTCCTTAAAGGTGACAGATGTTATACTGATAAATGTGCTATAGTTAAGAGAAACTATGCTCCAGGACAACATGGACAAGGAAGAAAGAAAGTTTCTAACTATGGATTACAATTAAGAGAAAAGCAAAAAGTTAAGAGAATATACGGAGTTTTAGAAACTCAATTCAGAAACCTATACGAGCGTGCTGAAAAAATGGCTGGTATAACAGGGGAAAACTTATTAAGCTTATTAGAAAGAAGATTAGACAATGTTGTTTACAGAATGGGATTAGCTTCATCTAGAAAAGAAGCTAGACAATTAGTAGGACACGGTCACTTCTTATTAAACGGACACAAGGCTGATATAGCTTCTATAACAGTTAAGCCAGGTGACGTTATAACAGTTAAAGAAAGATCAAAATCATCTGCTAAATTCAAAGCTTTAGTAGAAAACAATACAAGAATAGCTCCTAAGTGGTTAGAAACTAACTTAGACGAAATGAGCGCTAAAGTTGTTGCTAACCCATCAAGAGAAGATATAGATCTTGAAATAGCAGAGCACTTAATAATAGAGCTTTACTCTAAGTAATAAATATATTTTAAAATTTATTTTTGAGATTTTGTTTACCCTCAGTGGATTAATAAATTTAAAGGAGGGTTTTGTCCATGATAGAAATAGAAAAACCAAAAGTAGATATAATAGAGCTTAGCGAAGATTATAGATATGGAAAGTTTGTCATAGAGCCTCTTGAAAGAGGCTATGGCATAACTGTAGGTAATGCTTTAAGAAGAATATTATTATCATCTTTACCAGGTGTAGCAGTTAATGCTATAAAAATAGATGGAGTTCTTCATGAATTCTCAACTGTTGCTGGTGTTAAAGAAGATGTTACTGAAATAATATTAGCATTAAAAGAACTTTCAGCTACTATAGATGGTGAAGGAAGCAGAACTCTTAAAATAGAGGCTGAGGGTCCATGTACTATAACTGGTGCTGATATAATATGTCCTTCTGATGTTGAAGTATTAAGCAAAGATTTAAAAATAGCAACATTAGATGACAATGCTAAGTTAAATATGGAAATAATGATAGATAAAGGTAGAGGTTATGTTTCTGCTGAAGAAAACAAGACAGAGCATATGCCTATAGGAGTTTTACCTGTAGATTCAATCTATACTCCTATTGAAAAAGTGAGCTACCATGTTGAAAATACAAGAGTAGGTCAAAAGTCAGACTATGACAAATTAACACTAGAAGTTTGGACTAATGGAAGCATAAACCCTCAAGAGGGAATATCTCTTGCAGCTAAAGTTTTAGTTGAACATTTAAATCTATTCATAGACTTAACAGAGCATGTAAGCAATGTTGAGATAATGGTAGAAAAAGAAGAAGACCAAAAAGAAAAAGTTCTTGAAATGACTATAGAAGAATTAGATTTATCAGTTAGATCTTACAACTGTTTAAAGAGAGCGGGAATAAACACAGTTGAAGAATTAGCTAATAAGTCTGAGGACGATATGATGAAGGTTAGAAATCTAGGGAAAAAATCTTTAGAAGAAGTAATCCAAAAGTTAGAAGAACTTGGATTAGGTCTAAAACCAAGCGAAGAATAGTTAGTGAAGGAGGGATATCATGGCTACTTACCGTAAATTAGGACGTGAGACAGCTCACAGAAACCTTATGTTAAGAAACTTAGTAACTGATTTACTAAGAAATGGAAGAATAGAAACTACTGTTACTAGAGCTAAGGAAACTAGAAGAATGGCAGAAAAGATGATAACTCTTGCTAAAAGAGGAGATCTTCATGCTAGAAGACAAGTTTTAGCTTATGTTATAGATGAAACTGTAGTAAACAACTTATTCACTGAAATAGCTCCAAAATATGCTGAGAGAAACGGTGGATACACAAGAATAATAAAGAAGGGTCCAAGAAGAGGGGACGCTGCTGAAATGGCATTTATAGAATTAGTATAATTCTTGTGAAGGATTAAGCTTATAGCTTAATCCTTTTTTAAATATAAATTTGTACAAAAATAATATCTTTAATCCACTGTAGGTTTGTTTTATAGCCTTTATAAACTATGATAGATTCTATAGTTTATAAAGGCTATATTTTTATATTCAGATAAAGTTAGGTGCAAAAAACAAACTTACAAAGGATAAAAATTACGGGGGAATAGTAGATAAAATCTATGATGTATAATTTGAAATATGATCCTTGTTTAGATATATTTATAGTTCATAAAATATAATTGAACATATAATTATAAAATTAAGAAAAATGTATGCTAGCGGCAGATATAAGTAGATTTTAAGATAAACGTACTTGTGTTTTTTGCGATGAACTATGATATAATACTAGTCAAAATGGTTTTTGTTCAAAAAATAGAGTTTATTAACACTAATAAGGTATTAGTTATTTATATATGACGAAGTTGCTTTAATTACTTATGAAAAGGAGTAAATAAATGAACAATATAGTAAAAGTGAATAATATATCTTATGAGTATATTACAGAAGATAGCACTTTTAAAGCAATAGACAGATTAACACTAGATGTAAAAGAAGGTGAATTTGTTGCTATAATTGGTCACAATGGTTCTGGAAAGTCTACATTATCTAAGAACTTAAATGCTATACTGGTTCCCACTGAAGGAGATATACTTATAGATGGAATGAACACAAAAGAAGAAGATAAATTATGGGATATAAGGCAAACAGCAGGTATGGTATTTCAAAATCCAGATAACCAAATTGTTGCTACAATAGTAGAGGAAGATGTTGCTTTTGGACCAGAAAACCTAGGGATAGACCCTATAGAAATAAAACATAGAGTTGAAGAGTCGTTAAAGAGTGTCGGTATGTATGAGTTAAGAGATAGACAACCACACCTATTATCAGGAGGTCAAAAACAAAGAGTAGCTATAGCAGGAATAATAGCTATGAAGCCAAAATGTATAATATTTGATGAAGCAACGGCTATGTTAGACCCATCTGGAAGAAAAGAAGTAATGAAAACTATAAAAAAGTTAAATAAAGAAGAAAATATTACCGTATTACATATAACTCACTTTATGGAAGAAGCAGTAGAAGCTGATAGAGTTATAGTTATGGAAAAAGGTAAAAAAATATTAGAAGGAACTCCAAGAGAAGTATTTAGTAAAATAGATGCATTAAAAGGTATAGGATTAGATGTTCCTTATATGACGGAATTATCTAGTATGTTATATAAAGAAGGTATAGATATAAAAAAAGATATATTAACTGTAGATGAGATGGTGATGGAATTATGTCGATAGAGATAAAAGGTTTAACTCATATATATAATGAAGGTATGCCTTTTGCGAGCAAGGCGTTAGACAATGTTAGCTTTGAAATTAAAGATAGAGATTTTGTAGGGTTAATAGGACATACTGGTTCTGGTAAATCAACATTAATACAGCATTTAAATGGGATATTAAAGCCTCATTCTGGAGAAATAAATATAAATGGATTTAACATAACAGATCCAAACTTAAACCTAACAGAAGTTAGAAAAAGGGTAGGAGTAGTGTTTCAATACCCTGAATACCAATTATTTGAAGAAACAATAGAGAAAGATATAGCTTTTGGGCCTAATAATTTAGGCTTAGACCCTGAAGAAGTTGATCGTAGGGTAAAAACATCAATGGAAGCTGTTGGGCTTGATTATGAACTGTTTAAAGATAAATCTCCATTCGAATTATCAGGAGGTCAAAAAAGAAGAGTAGCAATAGCTGGAGTTATCGCTATGAAACCAGAAGTACTTATTTTAGATGAACCTGCAGCTGGATTAGATCCAGGTGGAAGGGATGAAATATTTAATTTAATAAAAACACTGCATAAAGAAAATAATATGACAATAATATTATCTTCTCATAGTATGGATGATATGGCTAGGTTAGCAAAGACTTTGATAGTTATGAATAAAGGGAAAGTAGAATTTATGGGAACTCCTAAAGAAGTGTTTAAATCTAACTCTTCAAGACTTAAGGAAATAGGTCTTGATATACCTCAAGTATTGGAGTTAGCAATAAAGCTAAGGGCAAATGGATTTGACATAAAAGAAGATATCATAACTATACAAGAAGCTAAGGAAGAAATATTAAGAGTTATGAGAGGTAAAAAGAAATGTTAAAAGATATAACTATAGGACAGTATTATCCTGTAAATTCGGTAATTCACAAGCTAGATGCTAGAGTTAAGCTTATAGCCACTTTTGTTTTTATGATATCTCTATTTATAATAAATAAATTTTGGCCATATGCTATTGTTTTATTAGCTCTAGTAGCTATTATAAAATCATCAAAGTTACCAGGTAAATATATATTAAAAGGATTAAAACCATTAAGATGGATTATAATATTTACATTTGTAATTAATGTATTTTTCTTACCAGGAGATGTAATTTGGTCATTTGGTTTCTTGAGAATCACAAGTCAAGGTTTAGAACAAGCTATATTTATGGCTATAAGGCTTATATTCTTAGTTGTAGGGACTTCTTTACTTACCTTAACAACTACACCTATGGACCTAACAGACGGCATAGAGAGGCTTTTAAATCCATTAAACAAGGTTGGATTTCCTGTGCATGAATTAGCTATGATGATGACAATAGCTTTAAGATTTATACCTACTCTATTAGATGAAACTGATAAAATAATGAAAGCTCAAATGTCAAGAGGGGCAGATTTTGAAAGTAAAAATCTTATAAATAGAGCTAAAAACTTAGTGCCATTACTAGTACCTTTATTTGTAAGTGCATTTAGAAGAGCTGAAGAACTTGCTGCTGCAATGGAAGCTAGATGTTATAGAGGTGGATACAATAGGACAAAAATGAAACAAGCTATAATGACAAAAGCAGATTATGTAGCTAATGGTATACAGATTGTATATTTGGTTATAATTATAGCTACTAGATTTATGTAAAGAGGAAGACTATGAGAAATTTAAAACTTACGATACAGTATAATGGTCAAAACTATTGTGGATGGCAAAAGCAACCTGATTCTTTAGGTATACAAGGTACAATAGAAAAAGCCATTTATGACATAACTAGGGAAGAAGTTAAAATAACCGGATCCGGCAGAACTGATGCAGGAGTTCATGCTTTGGGTCAGGTAGCCAATTTTAAAACAAGCTCTAATATACCTGCAAGTAAAATGCCAAATGCATTAAATGCTAAGTTACCAAAAGATATATCTATAATAGACTGTATAGAGGTAGATGAAGATTTTCACTCAAGATATAGTTCAAAGAAAAAGAGATATAGATATTTAATACACAATAGTCCATATAGAAATCCTATATATAAGGACATATCATATCATGTAAAATATGATCTCGATTTCGAAAAAATGTGTAAAGAAGCTAAGAGTCTAATTGGTGAATATGATTTTAAAGGGTTCATGAGTTCTGGATCTTCAGTTAAAGACACTATAAGAACGATATACGATATAACACTAACTAAAGAAGATGGATTAATTGTTATGGAAGTAGAAGGTAATGGATTTTTATATAACATGGTAAGAATAATAGCAGGAACGTTAGTTGATATAGGTAGAGGTCGTATAACTAAAAACCTTGAAGAAGTAATAAAATCAAAAAATAGAGGAGAATGTGGACATACCGCTCCAGCACATGGATTATTTCTCAAAAAAGTTGATTATTAGCTTGACACACCAGGGGGCATATATTAAAATAAGTTAGAGTGTGTTAATAAGTCCACTTGCCCCGGACTTGACATAAACGGTAAAATTTTTATAGGAAAATAAGTTAAGGAGGGACAAACATGAAAAGTTATATAGCTAAGCCAGCTGATGTACAAAGAAAATGGTACATCGTTGATGCTGAAGGAAAAACATTAGGTCGTTTAGCAACTGAAATAGCGACAGTATTAAGAGGAAAGCACAAGGTTACTTTCACTCCACACGTTGACGGAGGAGACTTCGTTGTTGTTGTAAACGCAGAGAAGGTAGTTTTAACAGGAAAGAAATTAGATCAAAAAATGTACAGATACCACACAGGATACGTAGGTGGGTTAAAGGAAATAACTTACAGAGAAATGATGGCTAAGAAGCCTGAAGAAGTTGTATCACATGCAGTAAGTGGTATGTTATGTAAGAACAAATTAAGAAGCAGAATGATGACTAGATTAAGAGTATTCGCAGGACCAAACCATGATCATGCAGCTCAAAATCCAGAAGTTTTAAACTTTAAATAATAATTAACGGGTGAAAGGAGGAGTTATCATGGCTAACGTTCAATACTACGGAACAGGAAGAAGAAAGCACTCTGTTGCTAGAGTTAGATTAGTTGCAGGTGAAGGAAACATAGTAATAAATGGAAGACCAGTTGGAGAATACTTCAACTATGAAACATTAATAAGAGATGTTAAGCAACCATTAGTGTTAACTAACAACGAAAACAAATACGATGTTATAGTAAAGGTTGAAGGTGGAGGATTCACTGGACAAGCTGGAGCTATAAGACATGGTATATCTAGAGCTTTATTAAAAGCTGATGAAGAGTTAAGAGGAGCTTTAAAGAAAGAAGGATTCTTAACTAGAGATGCTAGAATGAAGGAAAGAAAGAAATACGGATTAAAGGCAGCAAGAAGAGCTCCACAATTCTCAAAGAGATAATATCCTATTTTATATGTTTGTACAAAGACTTTGGAATATTCCAAAGTCTTTTTTAATATAAATGTACAGGGTGATATTGTGAGAAAGTACATAAAACATATAATATTTTGTGTTATATCTATAATACTAGTAGTGGTATTTTCGTTTGAAATTCAAAGTGTATCGCAAGAGTCTATGGAGTATATGCCAGTAACCAAAAAAACCATAATACTAGATGCTGGTCATGGTGGGATAGATCCAGGAGCCTTGAATGAAGATAAAAGTATAACTGAAAAAGATGTGAATTTATCTATTACACTTAAATTAAGAGAATTATTAGAATCTAGTGGGGGTCTTGTTATATTAACTAGAGAAGAAGATGTTAGCTTGTATGAAGAAGCTAAAGGCAAGACAATTAGACAAAAATATAATGAAAATTTAAAGAATCGAAAAAAGGTAATAAACGAATCTGATGCAGATATGTTTGTATCTATACATATGAATGCATTAAGTGGAAAAGGTGCTTCTAAATATTATGGGGCCCAGACATTTTATCCAGGTGGAAAAGATGACTCTAAAAAGCTATCTAAATATATACAAGAAGAATTAAAGAGAGTAGTTGATAAAACTAATAACAGAGAAATTAAACCTAAAGATGACTTATATTTATTAAAAGAAAATGCAATACCATCAGTTTTAATAGAATGTGGATTTTTATCTAATGAAAAAGAAGCTAACTTATTAGCTGATGAAAAATATCAAGAAAAAATAGCTTGGTCAATATACGTAGGTATCCAAAAATACTTTAGTGATAATGAGAATAAAAATTGAAAAAAAGTAAAAACTAGGTTATATCTAATAAATAATTTATTAGATATAACCTAGTTTTTTATTAAAATAAAAAAAATATAAAAAAAGTATTGACGATTTAATTATAAGATGATATATTTATATATGTCCTTAAGAAAAGGGCAAAATAAGAACTTTGAAAATTAAACAGTAGGTTAATTTATATAACTGATTCTTAAAAGAATCGAAAACAAACCAAGCCAGATATTCAGATAATGATAGTCTGAGCAGGTAACAACTTTTATTTGAGAGTTTGATCCTGGCTCAGGATGAACGCTGGCGGCGTGCCTAACACATGCAAGTCGAGCGATTTACTTCGGTAAAGAGCGGCGGACGGGTGAGTAACGCGTGGGTAACCTGCCCTGTACACACGGATAACATACCGAAAGGTATGCTAATACGAGATAACATG